>JASFJP010000187.1:0-8111 GCA_050121225.1 Desulfobacterales bacterium | reverse complement strand
TGTATTCGTGAGCTTTTGCACTACGGCTCATATCTGCCCAGAAATAAAGCAACCCGAGCACGAAAGGGATGCTTCCCAGGTAAAAACTGGTGAGTAGCCTAATCGGCGAAGACCGCAATAAATGTAATGCTTCTTCGACAATTACAATGGCGCTTTTGTGATGTCCTCTTTGGAATCGATCCATAAGCCCGACCATTAGCCAATTTTCCACAAGGTTCCTTCATGAAATGACGACGGAAGCAACAGCAGAATGCGGCCGAAATAGAAAAACAACACGTATAAAAGTAACAAGCCGAGAAAAAAATATCCTAGATTCAGCATCCACTGAAATCGGGAAATCTTAACGTCCGTCGGTTTTAGTCTTTTGTGAAGACAAGATGAGCAAAGAACTTTATCCTCATGCTCCGTGATGCACTCCCGACAGAAAAATCGCGCACACTCCGGACAGCGTGCGGCAGCTTCCCGAAACATATGATTGTAACAGCGTTGATGGGTTAGATCGCTCATTATTTCTTATAAAAACTGGATTTTTTTAGCAGGTATAGTCCAGGGATTCCGAGAAGCAAGGCCGCGCATATCATGAATAAATCAAAACCGAGTATAAAAGGGTTTTCCCGGGGTGAAAGATTGGAAATGGAGTTGAAAATTTCCCACTGGTTGTAAAGGATGCCAGGGTGCTTCAATGCATACATCATGCTGAGAGAATATCCGACGGCAAACGAGATCCCCACATAAACGAGGGTTGCCCAGGTCAAGGTGCGGACGGATCGAATCATATCAATGTTGTGCTGCTTGACGAGCGCAACAAGCACGACAATTCCCAACAAAATACTGGCAACGGAGCTTAATATGGTCAACGAAACCTGGCTGGAAAAAAAGCGTAGTGACACCAAGAAACCATCAGCCAGGAGCAACCCGAAAAGGACCATATGAACCTTACCCGTTTCTTGATTCACCGTTGGATTCAGCGGACGACTCCGTTGCGCCAACTTCGACGGTGATTTTTGAGCGGGTTGCTGAACGGGCATTTGGTCTGGGTCCGTCGGCGTTAGCGTGCCCTGGACATGCTCGATTAGAGGGCCAAGGCGGTTCATGACCTTAAAGGTGTTCTTAAGTCGGTGCAAAGAATACAATTTTTCAGTTTGTACGGCGGTCATAATTTTGGTTTGGCATGTGGGTCCGCGCAGCAAATTGATCACCAGCAAAATTAGCATCAATCCCGTGACGATGCTGTAAAAAACGGAAAAGCCACCACTAAAGCTGATAAACATCATCAGAAATAAAACGATAAAAAATAGCATGACCACATTTTGCACCAATCCCACTGCTGTTTTGCGGGTGACGATGGCCTGAATGTCACTGAAATAAAACCGTTTATAGTCTTCTACACCCAATCTGGAATAAACGTGAAGGATGTGGTCTTGCCCCTGCCACAGGGTATATTTACCGATCAGAAATCCTTTCTTCGTTCCGGACAATTTTTGGTATTCTTTATGTTGCTGGTGCATCTTAAAAAACAAAAAAAATCAGATTATGACTCATTCTAGAGATTTTCGAACGGAATTAAATTAGAAAATATCGAAATCCAGCCGGCAATTTGAATTCCTGCAATAACGAAGGCCAGGATAAAACGTACTTTGGTTCTGGGTAAGATGCTGGATGGTGCTTTCCAATATCTAAATGTCAAAAAAATCACGAGCGGTGCTGTAAAAATAGTGACCCAGTAAATCAGAATAGGAACTGTAGCAACCACCAGCGCAATGGTATCATAACACGTTCGATGATTTTCGAGACTTTTGATTTTATGTTGAATTTTACCTTTCTCGAAACAGGTTGGGCATAAATGTTGACCGTTTATGACCACATCACACAGAGCGCATAAAAATCGACCACAGGTCGAACATGGAATTTCAGCTTTTTTGTGAGGATGATAAAAGCAACCGGCCCCCTTGTCTACGTGCAGAACTGCCGCGGATGCGCCTTTGGGAAACGATCGATAAAGGGCCGGATAAACATCAGCCCGCAACAAACCGTTGCATCCGGGACAGGTCGCCACGGCCTTGATCTTAATCGCCTGCTTGTTTAGCGGCGTCTGACATTTCGGACAGTTAATCACCGATTGTGTCCTTTCTGAGCCAGGTACGTTCAGAAGAAAATCAATTAGGCGCTTATTTCAGAAATTGAGTAATTCTCGGGTAGAAAACCTGAACTGCCTTAATACAGGATTCGAAGATTCTGATTTTCACCGCCGAATCACTCGTGTCTCACAAACCCGATCATGTAACGTTCGCTTTTCGTCGTCAAACGCCGCCATTATAAAGCCGATTAAAAGGATCATCGAGCTGAGCCACTTGGCAAAGTGCCGGCCGAATGCTCGCAGAAAACTAACACGGCTTCTGTCAGCAACCACCACCTTTAATTTACACGCCATTTTACCAGGGGTTGCACCGTATTTACCCACAAACCATGTATCATAAGCAGCCGGTATCGCATACTGCAAAAGGATCAATACCGGAATGAATGACATAATAGCGAACGGATTTTCAGGGGATGTGGGCATTAAAATGCCCATCGGTATAAAGACGAGCATATTGAGCATCCACATTATGAAGCCATCAATGGCGATCGCAGCACAACGTATCCAGAATCCGGCGTATTCAAGGGTGCCGCAAACAGATACCCCCTCTTTTATTTTTTGTATAAAAATAGGCTTGCAGTCCGCGCAGACCCATGATTCCTGAAAACGAATCATTTCATCCTGAGAAAATGACTTTGCGCATTCGGCACAAACCGACTGCTTTGCCGGCACTGACGATTCATGGCTTGGAGCCGCTTTAGCGGAACGGCTGCGAACAAAGACACCCAATTCTTGCCAATTTTCCATTCCTGGCTGCCAGACAAGAGTTTTGGTATTAATCCGCTTGGCCGTAATGAGGGCCTGAAGTTCGTTTTTTCCGATGGGGCCCTTCTGTTGTTCACCATCCGCATAGTACAAATTCATGACCGCCTCCCGTTTCTAAGCTGCTTAAAACGAACGTATACGCAGTAGAAATTATATACAGGTATATCGGCAGTGCGATGGCTTAACTTAAATAATTATATAACATACCAATCAATTATACACAGCGTCATAGTAAATTGCGTATTCGCCCTTTGATCATTAGGTTTAAAACTAATGTATAGGATCAAACATGCAAAACGCTGTGTATGTATGCCCAATGATTTATGTCGTTCTGTATAAAGTTATCTGTTTACCTACAAACAGCAAGTTAGACCCAACAATTCATGAGCAAAGGAGTATCAAGAAGGCCAACTGGTGCTTTTTGGATAACCAGATAAAGTTATTTTTCATTATCAGGAAATTACAAGGAAGCTTAGATGCCGATTCGAAGCCAAACCAAAAATAACCTGGTATCTCGTCCGTAAAAAAATACTCCCTTGGCAAGTTGATTTAAGCTGATAACTGATAGGGATTTGGGCGACAGCCTATCAATTATTGAGATTCAAATTTGCGCTTTGGTTGCGGATTTTACAGGTCGGAAAGTCATGCTTCATATAGAGATAAACAACTTCAGGATGGTCAGTCAATGCAGTATCTGGCTGAGGAATAGTTTTGTTCGTTCGTGTTGCGGATTGTCAAAAAACTCATCGGGTGTGTTGCCTTCTACAATTTGGCCAAAATCCATAAACAGCACCCGGTGAGCCACACTCTTGGCAAATCCCATTTCGTGGGAAACCACGATCATGGTCATGCCTTCCTGGGCAAGTTCGATCATGACGTCCAGTACTTCCTTGATCATCTCAGGATCAAGTGCAGAGGTGGGCTAATCAAAAAGCATTATTTTCGGCGACATACACAGACTACGGGCAATAGCGACCCGCTGCTGCTGACCGCCTGACAGCTGGCCCGGATATTTCTGGGCTTGTTCGGCAATGTGCACCTTTTCCAGATTATGCATGGCTGTTTCTTCGGCCTCCTTCTTGGGGACTTTTCGGACCCATATGGGTCCCAGCGACAGGTTTTCGAGAATAGTCAGGTGCGGAAAGAGATTAAAGTGCTGAAAAACCATGCCGACTTCGGCCCTGGTTTTCTCGATATTTTTTAGATCGTTGGTTAATTCGATCCCGTCTACGATAATTTTGCCCCTTTGGTGTTCTTCAAGGCGATTGATACATCGAATTAGTGTCGACTTCCCGGATCCGGAAGGTCCGCAGATAACGATACGTTCCTGCTTTTTGACCGTAAGGTTGATGTCTTGCAGAACATGAAAATCACCAAACCATTTATGCATTTCGATAATTTCGATGATGGCATCGTTTGCCAAGGAATTTTCTGTCTCCTCTGACTTCTGGTTAACCATAAGGATTCTCTCATCTCAGCATTAGATTTAATCTAACTTTTTTTTGCTCATTAGAGACCTGTTTCGAGCTCACGTTCTAAACGCCGACTGTAATTGGACATAAAGAAACAGCATAAAAAATAAATCAAGGCAACAAAAATATAGGCTTCGGCTGAGAATCCCATCCACTGCGGATCACTTAATACCGTCTGTGTGGTTCTCAGCAAATCGAAAAGCGCGATAATGACCACGAGGGAAGTATCTTTAAAGGCCGATATCAGTTGCTGCACGGTCGGCGGTATCACTATTTTTAGCGCCTGGGGCAGAACAACTAACCGCATGGTCAAGTAATAGCTTAATCCTATAGAATCTGCAGCCTCATACTGCCCGCGCGGTATGGCCTGCAGCCCGCCGCGAACGACTTCGGCGATGTAGGCTGCAGTAAAAAGAATGATGGCAACTTGGGCTCTTAAAATATTGTTGATGGTAACGCCCTCGGGCAAAAATAAGGGAAAGACGACCGAAGACATGAACAATAGGCTGATAAGGGGAACACCGCGGATGAGTTCAATATACATGACGCTGAGTGTTTTTACAGCCGGCATTTTGGATTGGCGTCCCAGGGCCAATACAATTCCTAGGGGGTAAGCAGCTGTTAGACCAAAAACGGATAATAACAGCGTTAATGGAAGCCCCCCCCACTGGGCAGTTTCCACAGAAATTAGGCCGAAAAGCCCCCCTTTCATCAGCAACCCCATAAGGAACAGGCCCAAAAACCATGCGTAAGCCAGAGATTTCTTCCAGTGATCTCTGTTTCGGCTGTAAAACAGCAGGCCAATTAACAGGGCCATCGCTACCAAGGGACGCCATTGCTGATCATACGGATAAAATCCGAAAATGATAAATCGTATATTGGCGGGTATAATAGACCAGCAGGCACCATCGCTTTGCTGGCATTCCGCGCCTGTTGATACCCAAAGGCTGTCAACAAATGCCCAGCGAATCAGCGGCGGTACGATCATCCATAAAAAATATATCGTAATGATGGTCAGAAGGGAGTTAAACCAGCCTTTAAAAAGATTGGTTCGAATCCATCCGATAACTCCCACATGGGTCACCGGTGGTTTTATTTCATCGGCAGGGTGATGTTGATAAATATCTTGCATTCTATGAAAATCTGCGCCAATCTGTGTCCGATTTTCTGAGTTATTTTATCTTTCGACAAGAGCCATTTTTTTATTATACCAGTTCATAAATGCGGACGTCGACAGACTAAAAAGAAGATATACCAGCATGATCATAGCCACGCCTTCAATCGCCTGTCCGGTTTGATTGATGGCCGTACCGGCAACCGAAACAAAATCGGGATAACCGATGGCCACTGCCAACGAGCTGTTCTTGGTAAGGCTCAGCATTTGGCTGGTCAACGGCGGTATGATCACCCTCAAGGCCTGTGGTAAAATGACCAGCTGGAGAACCTGATTTGTTTTTAGTCCGATGGACATGGCAGCTTCTCTTTGTCCTTTGCTCACGGACTGGATCCCGGCGCGCACGGCTTCAGCAACAAAGGCTGCCGTATAAAGCACTAACCCCAGTAAAAGAGCAGTGAATTCGGGGCTGACATTGAGCCCTCCTTGAAAATTGAATCCTTTGAGTTCAGGAAAACTCATCGTTGTCGGAGATCCCCCCGCCAACCAGGCCAAAAGCGGAAGCAAGAGAAGAATGCCGACGGATACGCTAAAAACGGGAAAAACCATTCCGGTTTTTGCCTGTCGCTTGCGCGCCCAGCGACGCAGAAAAAAAACACTTACACAACCTGCCATAAAGGCTAAAGCCATATAGATATGCGCGGGATGGAACTCCGGTACGGCAAAAACAAGACCGCGATTTGTCAAGAAAACACCGCTAAATGGGCTCAAAGCCTGTCTTGGTGACGGCAGCATTTCATAAAACAATGCATACCAAAAGAAAAGCTGTAACAGTACCGGTATGTCCTGAAAGACCTCAATATAGACTGCTGCCAGTCTGGATACCAGCCAATTCGTCGATAAGCGCGCGATGCCGACAAAGGTGCCGAGGATAACCGTCAGGACAATCCCGATAAAGGAAACCAGCAGCGTATTTAAAACACCAACCAGCAACGCGCGCGCGTATTTGTCTGCTGCCGAATAGGAAATTAACGATTCACCGATTTCAAACGAAGCTTCCTTTTCAAGAAAACCGAAACCCGTGGCTATGGCTTGTCTTTCAAGGTTGGCGATGGTGTTGGAAACGAGATAATATCCGAGCAGCCCCACCATGGCGAGGACGCCCAGCTGATAAAGAATGGATCGCTTACGCGGATCATACCAGAAAGCAACATTGCCCGACGCTGGACTGTGCGCGGAGTCTGCATTATTCTTCATCATCTTTAAAACCAGACTTGCAACAATATGGTTCTATCACGCGATTAGATCGTTGGAATTCTTCATTTCAATAAGAAAGGTGCCAACCGCCGATGGCACCTTTTTCATAGCGAATATTTACTTAAACGGCGCGGAATACATGATACCCCCCTTGTTCCATTGAGCATTTAACCCACGTTCGAGTTTGAGGGGTGTATCGACACCGACATTGCGTTCAAAGACTTCACCATAGTTGCCGACCTGTTTAACGATATTATAGGCCCACTTTTCATCCAACCCTAATGCTTTGCCGTTGCCCTCGCTGACACCTAAAAATCTCTGAATTTTAGGGTCTTCGCTCTTAAGCATTTCATCAACATTTTTAGAAGTGATTCCGAGTTCTTCAGCGGCAATCATTGCCAGAACCGAAAAATTAACAATATCATACCACTGGTCGTCCCCGTGGCGAACCACAGGAGCCAGCGGTTCTTTGGAAATAATTTCAGGCAGAATAATGTAATCATCCGGATTGGGAGCCACGGACCGGGTCGAGGCCAACTGGGATGCATCCGAAGTCAACACGTCACAGCGCCCGGCAAAAAATGCTTTGGCCAATTCAGGGGTGCTTTCGATAACGACCGGTTTCATCTTCATGTTGTTGGCTCTGAAATAATCCGCCAAATTAAGCTCGGTGGTCGTACCCGGCAACACACACACCGTAGCACCATCGAGTTCTTTGGCGCTTTTTACACCCAATTTCTTGGGCACCAAAAAACCTTGCCCATCATAATAGTTCACATGCACAAAATTCAAACCTAAAGCGGTTTCACGACCCAATGTCTGCGTACAGTTCCGGGTTAATACATCGATTTCACCGGACTGCAGGGCTGTAAAACGGGTTTTGGCCGTCAAGGGAACGAATTTTAATTTGTCCGGAGCACCGAAAACCGCACTTGAAATCGCCCGGGCTGTGTCAACGTCCAGGCCATGCCATTTGCCTTTTTCATCCGGTTTTGAAAACCCGGCCAGTCCTTCATTGACTCCGACTGAAATTACCCCTTTGGCCTTGACGTCGTCTAATGTTCCGGCTACCGCGAATCCGGCGGTAGCAATGAACGCGAGAACTACGAATAAAACGCATAACCTTTTCATAAATATCCTCCTTTTCTTTGGGTTAACGGTTACTTGCGATGAAGATCCATCATCAATTAAATATTCCGTATAAAATAAAACACCTATAACAGATAGCCTTAATAATTTGCAAGGAAAAATGTTAACCTGATGCATGATGAGCGTCTCAACCTCTGAATCAGAAAGATAAATCTTTTTTTCCAAGACGTTATGAGCATATAGGCCCGATTAGTCATTAGTTACATCGAAAATAAGA
>JASFJP010000186.1:0-8124 GCA_050121225.1 Desulfobacterales bacterium | reverse complement strand
TTAAAGCGAAACGCTGACCGCTATGGCGACAGACGCGTTGCGATTCGTGAAAAAGAATTTGGCATCTGGCAGTCAACCACCTGGGAAGGTTATTATGAAAATGTGAGGGATTTTGCCCTCGGGCTGCATCAGCTGGGCTTTAACCACGGCGATAATCTTTCCTATGCCGGGGACAACCGTCCCCAAGGACTCTATGCCGAACTGGCCGTTCAGGCTCTGGGAGGCGCCATTGTCGGAATTTATCCGGACAGCCACCTGGAGCAGGTGGAGTACATCATCAACCACTCGGATTCGATTTTCATAGTGGCAGGTGATCAAGAGCAGGCAGACAAAGTACTGGAACTCAAATCTACCTGCCCCAAAGTAAAAAAAGTGATTGTGGACGACCCCAAAGGCATGCGGCATTACGATGATCCGCTCCTGGCCTATTTTAGAGACATCCAGAAACTGGGACGGGAATTGGCTCAAAAGCAGCCTGATTTGTTCGATGAAATGATTGCTAAGGTAGCACCCGATGATGTGGGCATGATCAATTATACCTCCGGTACCACAGGAGTTCCCAAGGGCAGCATGATTACCCAGAAAAATATGGTTGCGGTGGCCAGGCTACAAGATGCGGTTGATGCCGCCCGGGACGATTTTGAATACGTTTCATTTCTACCGTTTGCCTGGATCGGGGAACAGGAATTCGGGGTGTACTGGCCCCTTTATAAAGCCTTCGCCGTGAATTTTCCAGAAAAAGTGGAAACTGTTCAGGAAAATATTCGTGAAATCGGTCCCCACATTTTGTTGGCACCGCCGCGCATCTGGGAAAAGATTTGCTCCGATATTCAGGTGAAAATCCAGGAAGCGGTCTGGATTAAACGATTTGTCTATCAAACCTTTTTGCCGGTTGGCTACCGCATGGCCGACTTAATCCTGGAAAAGAAGAGACCTCCAGTCAGATGGCGGCTGCTGAATTGGATAGCCTATTTAATGCTCTTTCGATCGCTCAACAATTTCTTCGGGTTGACGCAATTGCGCCATGCTTACACCGGCGGTGCGCCTCTGGGACCGGAAATTTTCAAAATGTTTCTCGCTCTAGGGGTCAAAATCAAGCAAGCCTACGGAGCAACTGAGACTACGGCGGCCACCATTGTGCACCGCACCGATGATATCCGCTTAGAAACCGTTGGTGTTCCCCTGCCGGAAGTTGACGTCAAGACCACCGACACCGGCGAGTTGTTGACCAGGGGCGAAATGGTCTTCAAGGGCTATTACAAAAATCCGCAAGCCACGCAACAGGCCCTTAAAGACGGCTGGTTCTACTCCGGTGATGCCGCGATCATCGATGATGACGGCCATGTGGTGATCATCGACCGCATGGCCGATGTTATGAAACTTTCCGATGGTAGCCGGTTTTCTCCTCAGCTAATTGAAAATAAACTAAAATTTTCACCGTTTATTATGGATGCCGTGATCATCGGCCAAGAGAAGCCCTACATTGCAGCGATGATCTCTGTTGATGCGGGCAATGTGGGCAAATGGGCCGAAAACAATCAAATTGCGTACACCACCTTTACCGATTTGTCTCAGAAAAGGGAGGTTTACGATTTAATTGCAGACGAAGTGGTTAAAACCAACCAAACCTTGCCCAAAGTGGCCAAAGTCAAAAAATTTGTTCTGTTGTACAAAGAACTCGATGCCGACGATGAAGAATTAACCCGTACCCGAAAAGTACGACGCAAATTTGTCCTTCAACGCTACAAAGAGCTTGTTGATGCCCTTTATGGCGATCAAGAAGAACTCGATATCGAAGCGGATATCCGTTATCGAGACGGAACTGCGTATCGCATGAAGACCAAGGTGGTGGTCAAACGCGTCAACGATTAGCAACATCAAATCAAAAATGTCTAGTATCAAAGAAGTCGTTTTATGAGTGAAACGCAACCATACCAGCTGCAATTTGAAAACATCCATCTAAGCTTCGGAGGATTAAAAGCACTATCCGGTGTGACCGCCGGGGTCAAAAAAAGTGAAATCTTTTCTATTATTGGCCCCAACGGTGCCGGCAAGACCTGCTTGTTGAACTGCATTAACAGTTTTTATCAGCCGGAAAAAGGAAGGGTAATTTTTGAAGGACGAGATATTACCAATTTAAAAGCCCATCAGATTGCAAGTCTGGGTATTGCACGGACATTTCAAAATGTTGAACTTTTTGCCCACATGACGGTCCTAGACAATATTAAGCTGGGCGGACATGTACATTTAAAATCCGGAATTTTTTCCGGTGGTATCTACTTCGGCAAGACACGTAAAGAAGAAATGCAGTTTCGCAAACACATCGAAGAGAAGATTGTCGATCTATTAGAAATTGAAGCCATCCGCAAGAAAACCGTCCATACGCTACCCTATGGTCTCCAAAAAAGGGTAGAAATCGCTCGGGCACTCGCCATGCGCCCCAAAATACTTCTTCTGGATGAGCCTTGTGCCGGGATGAATTTAGAAGAGACCGAGGATATCGCTCGATTTGTGCTGGATATCAACGAGGAATGGGATGTCACGATTATTCTAATCGAACACGATATGGGAGTGGTCATGGATATTTCAGATCGGGTTTGCGTTCTGGACTTCGGCCTAAAAATCGCCGAAGACATCCCCGAAAAGATCCGGCATAACGAGCACGTGATCAAAGCGTATCTGGGCGAGGAAGATAAAACGTACTCGCGGCTGGATGCGTGAGCATGGTCTCGGTTTTCTGTGCACAAGTCGCTGGCCCGTGACGGCTGTAGTTTTTTTTACCTCGGGGGCTTATTGAATTGACTCGAATGTGGATGTTGGTTAACGACGTAGACATATAAAACCTAAACCGATCGGTTCCAAGTTCACGGTTTAAGGTTCAAAGGTTACAATGGATGAACACTGCTCACAATATTGATCAAGGGCCGGAATGCTCGAAAACATTCATTGGACTGAACAACGGACCACTGACAACGATCTACTGAAACTTTATCAAGTTTTTTCGCTCGATTAAATCTAGAAGGACCTATGGAACCTCTACTTGAAGTGAACAACATCGAAGTAATCTATCACAATGTAATCCTGGTATTAAAAGGGATGTCGCTTAAAGTTGATCAAGGCCGAATTGTAACGATTTTGGGAAACAACGGCGCCGGTAAAACCACCACACTCAAGGCCATCTCCGGCCTATTAAAAACAGAAAACGGTGAGGTCACCGACGGTCAGATTCGCTTCATGGGCAAACGAATAGACCGGCTCTATCCGGAAGAGCTCGTCCGCATGGGAATCTTTCAGGTCATGGAAGGCCGGCGGGTTTTTGAAGACTTAACTGTTGATGAAAATTTGATTGCCGGCGGGCACACCGTAAAAAATAAAACCAGGCTTAAACAAGATCTACAGATGGTCTATGAGTATTTTCCCAGGCTTTACCAGCGCCGCAAAGTGCTTGCCGGCTATATTAGCGGCGGTGAGCAGCAGATGCTCGTGATCGGCAGAGGATTGATGGCGTCCCCAAAACTCATATTGATGGATGAGCCGTCCATGGGGCTTTCCCCCCTGCTCGTGGCCGAGATTTTTGAAATTATCAGGCGAATCAATCAGGAAGAAAAGGTTAGTATTCTGCTGGTTGAACAAAATGCCAGGTTGGCGCTAAGCATTGCCGATCACGGGTATGTCATGGAAAACGGCCGGATCGTTTTAGATGACTCGGTGGAAAAGATCAAAGAAAACGCCGATGTGAAAGAATTCTATCTCGGTCTGACAGAAGTGGGCAAAAAGAAAAGTTACCGAGACGTCAAACACTACAAACGGCGCAAGCGCTGGTTGACGTAATATGTTTTCCTATATCTTCATGAAAATCCTTGAAACTCGTCCGTCCCGCTACGATAAAGGCATCAGCCTTCTCACCGCTGGTCACGCCAAAAAAGTGAAAGAACAAATCGTTGCTTCCTATGTGAGACCGGGCATCCATATGTTGGATGTGGGTTGCGGAACCGGAGAGCTTTTACTCCATGCCGCCCGAGCCGGTGCAACCGTCACGGGCGTGGATATATCCAAAGAAATGTTATCTATAGCGCGCGAGCGATTCCAATCAGCGGATATAGAAGGAACATTTTATCACACAGGTGTTACGGAGTTGGACACGCTTTTGGGGAATAGCTGCTTTGACGTGATCACGTCTACGCTCGTCTTTTCCGAGTTATATACCGAAGAAAGAAAATGGGCCTTAAGCGAGTTTGCCCGGCTGCTGAAACCGACCGGGGTGCTTGTGCTGGCTGATGAAGTCAAGCCACGGTCGCATATAAAAAATTTGCTGTATCATCTGGTCCGGTTTCCGTTAGCGGTGATTACCTATATTGTGGCCCAGACGGCCACAAGTGCCGTTTCGGATATTTACGCCGAGGTGACCCGATTCGGCTTTGAGGTTATTGATGAAAAACGAACACTGCTCGATAGTTTTGCAGTTCTATCTGCAAAAAAATCTAAGCAGGAAGTCCCACCAATCGCAGCTCAGGAGCAAATTATTACTCCGGATGAAGATATTTCTATCACCAAGTCATTATGGGATTTTATCGGTCGCTGGTTTCCGAATCCGGTGGAACCCGGCTTAAGAAAGATCGGTCAGCCGGGAACGGAAGCGCCCGTATTTGTCACCGGCAATTTTCACCTAACTGTGCGTCGGGTTGAAAAATCGTTAGCAGACATGGATGCGTGGCTGTTAGTTGTTCCCACGCTTGGCATCAACGTTTGGTGTGCATCCACCGGTGGCGATATGACGGTTCACAGCGTCATAACCGGAATGAAGACAAGCCGAATTGAGGAAAGGGTCTCGCACCGTCGAATGATTTTACCCCAGCTTTCTGCTTCCGGAGTTGACCGGCGCATATTACAGAATCAAACCGACTGGAAAGCAGACTTTGGACCTGTCCGGGCCCAAGATTTGCAGTCATTTGTGGACAAAAAATTTTATAAAACACCAGATCAATGCCGGGTAAGGTATCCACTATCATTTCGGTTGGAAATGCTCTTTTCAATGAACGCACTTCTGTGGGCCATTATTGCCTTTTTTATTGTGCTGTTAAACCCGATCTGGATGCTGTTTGCAAGCGTATTATTCTGGGGTGCCGGTTTTATTTTATACGCCGGTTATCCCGTTATTCCGGGGAATAGCGGCTGGCTAAAAGCCGGCGCCTTGTCTTTTCTGGAGGTATTGACGATTGGAATTTACACTGTTGTTCTGCTGCAGAGGCCGTGGTGGGCTCACTGGGGATGGATGAGCGCTGCTGCCCTGTTCACGTTGTGGCTGGGCTTTGATCTAAAAGGCACGGTGGGAGGAAACATTTCAGAAGCCGAATCATTACTGCACAAACTGGGTGTAAAATCCATCGGCACCTTTTTTTCGGCCCATCCGAACAAAATGGGAACCATTCAGCACGATCCTTTAATCTGCAACAACTGCCTTACCTGCATAAATGTTTGTCCAAGAGGAGTATACGAGATATTGCCCGCAGATAAAAATATGGCCATGGAACATCCAGAAAAATGTTTTAACTGCGGTGCCTGTGTCCTGCAGTGCCCGAGCGTCGCATTG
Source organism: Desulfobacterales bacterium (assembly GCA_050121225.1). Classification (GTDB taxonomy): domain Bacteria; phylum Desulfobacterota; class Desulfobacteria; order Desulfobacterales; family JAFDCJ01; genus JAFDCJ01. Next base: position 2,534 of record JASFJP010000186.1, on the reverse strand, counting down.
AGCATCAGGGTTTAAATTGCTTTACTAATTTTTTTAAGGTTTTCAGGTCTTCTCTGCTCCCACGATTTGCGTAACGAAGGCGCACATAAAGGTGAATGATTTCTAAAACCCGTCTTTTCAAGTCGTGGCGCACCTCCAATACCATGTTAACATAATCGATCGGCCCCTGGTAAGGTCCGCGGACAAGACCGATTCGCTCCAGCTTTTCACAGAAGTCCAAATAAGCTTGCTGTAAAGAATCCGCTTTAGTTTTAGATCTCTTGAAAATTCCTTTAAAATACATCAGTGTGATAAAACCCAATAACGTCAAGCTCAAAGAACCGACTTTTACGAAACCCGATCGAGTTTCGGCGTCAACACCGATTTTATTGAAAAACCTTTTCTGCTTGTAATTGGAAAAGCCCAGCACCCATCGATTCCACTGATTATGAATCGCGTCCCAGCCAAGCCGAAGATTAATCCAATATTTGGAAAATGGTCCAAATTCAGCGAAAGCCTTTATCACCTCGCGCTCATCAGGTGGCAATGCTGCCGCTGTTCCCCGCTCAATTCTCTCCGGTGCCACCACCGACGTGGGATCCACACGAACCCATCCTTTTCCCGACAGCCAAACTTCTACCCAAACATGGGCATCGGCTTGACGAACCAAGAGATAATTTCCGTACGGATTCAGTTCTCCACCAAGATATCCGGCCACGATTCGAGCCGGAATATTGGCGGCGCGCATCAGAAATGCAAAAGCGGAGGCATAGTGTTCGCAATATCCTTTACGGGTTCTGAAAAGAAAATCATCAATGGATTGGGCCCCGAGTGCGGGTGGATTCAGGGTGTAGGCGAATTTATTTTCCTTGAAAAACCGAAGAGCGGCATCTATGATGTGTTCCGGGCGCTGGAAACCGCTTCGCCATTTTCGGGCTAACGAGGCTGCATCCGGATTGGTGTCTTGCGGAAGTTGAATTCCAAAAGCTTCCCATTTCCACAGTTGCCCGGTATTGTATGAAGTTAAAGATTTTACACGGTACTGTAACCGTCGTCTCACATTCCAGCGGCTTGTTAAGGTATAATCCGACAAAATAAGAGAGCGCGGATCGGATTCATACGGCAGATCCAATGCAAACAACCACCGACTGTTGTGGGGTTCCAGCGTAATTGTATAGTCCAGAGTATTGCGACCTTGGATCGGCAATTTGATTTTAAGGGTATTATTACGACCCTGCCATACACGACCATCAAAATACCAGAATACGAGTCCCCGCCAGTAAAGCTGATCCGACCTGGGGATACCGTCCTGAAATTCTACCCGAAAAGCAATATCGTTGCTGCGAACCAGGCGGACAACCGAGCCCGGCGACAGGCGCTCTGTAAATCCGACAACAGCATCTGCAGGGCTCTGGATGCCCCATAAACTCCCCTGTACTCGGGGAAGAGCAATAAAAAGGATCACCGTTAGCGGCAGTGCCTTCAACATTAGGGATACGGACAGCGCAAGTTTGGCTTTGATTTTACCCTGGGGATGATGAATGTGGATCAATGCGACGGTGGTCACACAAATGGATAATGCCATGTACAGGGCCCCGAATAAACCGCTGGTAAAGAAAAGGGATGCAACGCCCAAGAAGTAGGTTAGAAAAATTGTCACCATCTCGTCCCGGTAACTGCAAATTTCCATGGGTTTAATACTTGCCATGATCCACAGCAAGGCTAGACTTGAATTTTTGTCCAAACTGAAACCGGAACTCAGCAGGACAATACAGACCCCACCAATCGTAAAAATCAACCGGACAGATCGAATTGGGCGAGGGAAACCATATTTAGCAGCCGCCAAAATATAGCTCCAGGATAGGACACACCATATGACTACCCACAATGGAAGCCGTGGAATTTGAGGTATGAGTGCAATACCAAGGGCTGCGAGAAGCAGTGCTATGTTTTTTGAGGTAACCATTTTGCCAAACTAATAGAGCGCCAATGCTTTCAAACAGCGGGTTCGGTGGTAATCCCCCCGATCCGGTTCAATTGTTTTGCCGGGCAATCTCACGCCATACATCACGTCGTTGCGGTGCGCGGTGAGAATCATGTAGCAAAGCATCGACAGTTTGTGCTCGACACCAGATTCCTTAAACGAATGCCAATCCAGGTATAGCGATGACCCATATTTCCCCTTAAAGTCTTTGACGAAGAGTCCCTGCCCTCTGGATGACGCGCGCCATGATATACGTTGGAGAGGGTCTCCGGGGCTATAAAACCGGAGTCCCATGAAATCATCCACTCCGAGACCACGGCTGCGGCCTTCGCAACCTCTTAACACAGATTCGGTATTAGTTTTGAATTCGGTAAACTTCGGTTTCGGATAGACCAAACATTCCAGATTTAAATTGAGATTGGCACAGACACTGAAAAATCCCAGAGGATAATCAGAGAAGACGATCAAGCGTCCCGGTTTCAGTAACCCCCTTGAGGTCGCTGAGGCGCATACGTCAACCCGCTGGTTATGACCCTCGACAATATCACAATGGATGGCATTGCCTTTATTA
>JASFJP010000185.1:0-8134 GCA_050121225.1 Desulfobacterales bacterium | reverse complement strand
GAGGCAGTGTTGAAAGCGGTTCGCAAATCAATTCGCATCCCCATGACTATAAAAATCAGAACCGGTTGGAGTCGTTCAGGTGAGCAGGCAATCAACATTGCCAGAATCGCAGAAACGTGCGGAGTGGACGCCATTGCGGTGCATCCGCGGACCGCCACCCAACAGTTTAGCGGCCGGGCCGATTGGTCGGTCATTAAAGCCGTTAAGGAAACGATTTCCATACCGGTAATCGGCAACGGCGACATTTTTTCAGCCGATGATGCCGTCGGGATGCTTACTGAAACCGGCTGTGATGCAATTATGATCGGCCGCAAAGCCATCGGTAATCCGGAAATTTTTTCTCAAGTACGGTCCCGAATGGCAGGAAGTGAGGTTGTCGAAGAAGGCCTATCTAAACGCTTTGACAGAATGCTTCGTTACCTTAACGCGTCCGTAGAATATCTGGGAGAAGAGCTGGCATGCAGGATGATGCGCAGCCGCCTGGGTTGGTTTGTCAAGGGAATGCGTAACAACAGCAAATTTAGGGAATCAATAAAGCACCTCGGATCCGAGCAGGAAGGTATCGAATTGATCAAGGCCTATCAGGAGTACCTGCTAAATTAAAACAATCCCTTGTCCTCCTTCTGAACCGTGCTGCCCTCTTTGATATCGTCACCAGATGTCAGCGTTGCTTCTGACTGTTCATCAGTGATGCTTATAATTTGAACTTCACCGATTTTTAGCCCGGGAGTGAAAAACCGTCGGCCGCCCACGCCCTCGATAATGCGACTGCTGTCGTGGACCTCTAAAGTGTCACCGAGCTCAAGACCTACCTGACGACCCGACGAAATAATGTATTTGTCGTCCTGAATTTTAACGATGTACCCATGCCACCGCTGGCCTTTAAGCGCATAGCAGATGCTATCGCCGATGTCGGAGAGGAGTTCGTTCAGGGTTTCATTTAACTCCGGCAAACGCAGCGCCGCCTCCTCCTGGATAATCTGATATTCGAGGTCATCAATCTCGATTTCCCGCTCGAATGTTTCGTCAAGTAGTTTTGTACCGGTCAACGTATCATAGACCTCGATCCTGACAAACACCTGGATAAAATGATGGGTATCTTTTGTCCACAGAACCCCCTTCAATTCATCAACGATCCGAATATCTTCCAAGCTGCCGGTTACAATCGCATTCAACCCGAGCTTCCTGCCAAAAACTGCCAGCGCATAATTGTCTATCGCTCCCGATTCAAGCCTCGGCGGTTCCGCTAGTAGACTCATCGGTCCGCCGCTATTGGGGCTGGCAACAATGAGACTCTCACATTTTTCGTTCATATAATCCGGAAGGCCTTTGTGAAAAACTTTTTGAAAATCGCGGCTATCATGCAATGAATTATTCTCGAAATCCAATATTCCGATCTTGCGCTTCATATCGTCATCGGGCATGGTTAAATCGCGGGTGACTTGCTTGGTTGTCTTTGTTATCGTTTTGGTAGTTTCTTCAACTTTCGTCGCAATCGTACACCCCAAAAGAATGATTAGGAAGGCCAAAACGATCGGATACGCAAGCGGTCTGGATTTAAATATTTCCATGGAAACTCAACAAAATCCCATTTATTTAATGAATTGTGGATGGACCCATTATTAATAAAAGAAAAATTAGTGCTTGTCAAACATTCAACACGGATATGAGGCGAGGGAGCGCAAGTGAATCGGAGAAGCTCTTGACACAAATTATCATTTCTGGTAACAGCTCAAAATTATTGCAAAAATATTTCTAAAGGGGATAAGCATATGGGCAGCATCGACGAACAGATACTGAGAGCCACCAAAGAAATCGTCGTCAAGTTTATCGAAGGTGGCCGAATTTCTCCCAACGGATTCCATGAAATGTTTAAAAATATTTACCGGACTATCGAAGATACCGTAAAGGAATCGCCGAAGATAGAAGAACAGGAAAACCAAAAAGACTAATGCGCTTCATCCCAGTTCCGGCCATGGTTGAGATTTACTTTTAGCGGAACTTTCAACTTCCAGACGCCTTCCATGATGTCTCCCACCAGCCTCGTAAGGTCATCAAGCTCTTCCGGCGGTACTTCAAAGACGAGTTCGTCATGAACCGTGAGCAACATGGCAGATTTCAGCTTTTTTTGCCTTAAGGCACTGTCGACTTGGATCATGGCCACTTTAATAAGGTCGGCCGCACTACCCTGAATCGGTGTGTTGATGGCGGTTCTCTCGGCCGCTTGACGTACGACATGGTTAGAGCTGGTGATATCCGGCAAAATCCGGATGCGACCGAGAAGCGTGCTCGTTCGTCCTGTTTTGCGGGCTTGCGCGATGGTTGCCTCCATGAAGCGCTTTACGCCCTGATATCGTTCAAAATAATTTTTTATGTAAGTTTGGGCCATTTTTTGGCTGATTTCAAGTTGCTTTGAGAGCCCAAAGGCACTCATGCCGTATATAATTCCAAAGTTTATGGCTTTCGCCTGACGTCTGAGATCGGCATTGATCATTTCCGGATTTACTTGAAACACTTCGCAGGCGGTCCGTGTATGAATGTCTTCATCTTCTAAAAACGATTTGATTAAAATTTCATCTTCCGAACAGTGGGCCAGTATGCGCAGTTCAACCTGCGAATAATCGGCGGATACCAGATACCAGCGCTTACGCGGCACAAAAGCCTTGCGAATCTCCCGTCCCTCTTCGGTGCGGATGGGAATATTTTGAAGGTTCGGATCCGAGCTGCTCAAACGCCCGGTGGCGGCCACCGTCTGATTGTAGGAGGTATGAATTCGACCGGTTTCAGGATTCACCAGCTCAACTAGAGCGTCGGCATAGGTCGATTTCAGCTTTGCCAGCGTGCGGTGTTGCAAAATCAATGCAGGGAGCTCGTGATAATCGGCCAGTAGGGTCAATACATTTACATCCGTGGAATAACCGGTTTTCTTTTTGGTCTTTTTTTGAACCGGCAATTGCAGTTTCTCAAACAATATCCGGCCCAGCTGCTGGGATGAATTTATATTGAACGCTTCTCCCGCCAGACCGTATATACTGCCTTCAAGCGCCTCGAGGTGTTGCTCGAAGGATTTGGATAGCTCATGCAGTTTCTCGACATCGACTCCGGTGCCGATCATCTCCATGCGCATCAAAACCGGCACCAAAGGCATCTCTACGGCATCCATCAGCTCATCGAGCCCTAATTCTTTTATCTGTGGCATCAGCACATCTTTGGCCATGAGCGTGATATCGGCATCCTCGCAGGCATAAGGCACCGCCTTGTCCAGCGGAACCTGAGAAAAGGGCACCGCATTTTTTCCTTTGCCGGCAACTTCCGCATAGGAGATCGTTTTATGGGCCAGAAAATCAAGCGCGATCTGATCTAAGTTATGTGCCCGTTTGGATGGATTCAGCAGATAAGACGCCAGCATGGTATCGAAAACCACCCCCTCGAGGTTTATGCCATGCCGCAACAGCACCATCCAGTCGTATTTGATGTTCTGACCGATTTTTTTGATTTTCGAATCTTCCAGCACCGGTTTGAGCCGCTGCAACGTTTCCTGCAGGTTAAGCTGCTGGGGTGCACCGAGGTAACTATGATTGCATGGAATATAGAACGCTTGATGGGGGTTTACAGCAAACGAAAGACCGACGAGATGCGCCAGCATCGGATTTTGAGACGTAGTTTCCGTATCCAGCGCAAAAAGCTCTGCACCTTCCAACAATGAAATCAATTTTGTTAATCCGTCCAAATCCATCACCGCCTGATAATCCTTGCGGCTGAGGTCGGCCTGATCGGAAAGCGCCTGCTGCAGCTGACGAAATTCAAGCATTTTAAACAGTTCTATTAATACTTTTTGATCGGGCGCCTGAACTTTAAAATCGTTCAGATCCATGGATAGTGGAACTTCAGTATCGATGGTGACAAGTTTACGGCTCAGAAAGGCCTGGTCTTTGAACGTTTCAAGATTTTCGCGCTGTTTCTTTTTGGTTATGGTCTCAAGGCTCGCATACAACTGCTGCATGCTTCCGTGGGCTTTGATCAAAGCAATGGCGGTCTTCTGTCCGATGCCCGGAACCCCTGGAATGTTATCCGCCGTATCTCCGGATAAACCCTGGACGTCGATCATCTGTTGTGGATCAACCCCAAATTTTTCCCGGATGGCTTGTTGGTCGAGATCACTTTCTTTCATAGGATCCCATAGGACAGTTTTTTCCGTGACCAGCTGCATAAAATCTTTGTCTCCGGTAACCATTACAACGGTATATCCATTTGCTTCTGCTATACGGGCCATGGTCCCGATGAGGTCGTCGGCTTCATAGCCTTGCTTTTCAATGATCGGCAGGTGAAATGCAGCCGTAACCTCCTTTATGTAAGGAATTTGAACGGCCATATCTTCCGGCATGGGGGGGCGATTTGCCTTATACTCTTTGTACATATCGTGACGAAATGTCGGGCCTTTGGCATCAAAAAACATACCGGCATATTGTGGTGCCCTGTCTTCCATGAGTTTGAGCAGCATGCGGGTAAATCCAAAAACCGCATTGGTGGGAAACCCTTTGGAATTGGAAAGCCCCCCTATTGCGTGATATGCCCGATGAATATAGGCGGTGCCGTCTATAAGATATATGGTTTTTTTGTTAGTTGACATGGTCTGCGTGCTGCATTAATTTTACGCTGGTTATGGATGGTAGCTATCTGAATTTAATATGAATATGTGCATCAGCCGAAAAAGCGGAATCAAAGCCCCCGATTCGTACAAGGTTTAGGTATTAAATGCCGAAAAGTCTACCCTGATCCATTGGGGTTCTATATCAATAAGGCCATCAAACCACAAGTATGAAAGAAGCCGCAATGAAACCCACGCCCAGGCGCAAGCGCCGCGGGCTCCGCGAGTATGTTTGCCACTGCTGTCGACAGGAATTCCCGTTTTGTTGGATGTGTCGGTGTGGATTCAGTATTTGTCAGGCGTGTATGCATGAAAACCTTTGGGGTATGTCATGCAATGCAATCACGTGGCAGTGTCCTGATTGCGGGGGGCAGAACGGATTCGGAAATCAGTAACACAGGACTCACAGTTCCCCTCATTTGACTAACGGTTGTGTTGTTCGGCAACGAAAGATTGCTCTCAGGCACCTCCTGCACGTGCGCGTTTCCTCTGATTCCTGCCTTGCCCTCAAACGGTTGATTCATTAGTCGGAATAAGGGTTTTCAGGATATCCTCTTTTCCCACAATGCCCACAAGTTTGCCTTCTTCGACGACCGGCAGGGTATGAAAGCTTTTATCCACCATAAGGGCGGCCACATCTTCAATTGCCGTCTCGGGTCCAACCGTTTCGGGGTTGTGAGTCATGGCATGAGCCACCTGGGCGGCCGCTATTTTCTCAACTTCCTTGTCCAGTCGTTTCAATGACGTCAGCGGCATAAAGCCGTCCAGCAGCGTGAACAGAGACGGAATGGGGATATTTTTCTGTTGGGCAATAAGGTCGCTCTGGCAGATGATACCGACTAGGCTTCCATCCTCGTCGACAACTGGCACGCCGTTTATCCGTTTTTCCAGCAAAAGTTTAGCCACATGAGCAATCTCAGTATCCGGGGTTACGGAAATAATGTCTTTGCTCATGATATCTTTTACTTTAATCATGATGTCACCTCTTTTGAATCATACCGCAGTCTATTACAAACCAAACAGGTCTAGATTCAACTAATGTAACACAAAATCAATATAGTATCATGTCCAATATGTAATTTATAAGACTCGAAACTACTAATGATATCATAATGAAAGTACGATTGGGGGGATATCATATGTGGTGAATTCAAGGGATGATGTCGAATTTGACATGTCGTTTACCCTTAAAACAACGCGGAAAGCCGGCTTGGCTCATTGGAAATTGGAATTTGAATAATTGTATTTGCATCTCAACGAAAAGGGTTTAATTTACACCTAAGTTGAGCGATAGTGCTAAATGTTCGTGGTCGGTGGTCCGTTGTCTGTCGTTGATAGGCGGAATGATAGACTAATTTTATATCTCATCTAATCAATAGACATGATTCAGCCAACAAACCTGTATGTTATCGTTGGCCATTGTTGAAATTATTATCATAAAATCCTGAATTCATTTGATAATTGCGGCTTTTTAAAAACCAACCCGTCCGCTCTGGCACAACCGACGGCGGACTGATCACAACGGACACAATTGGGGAAGGATGGATAGAATGACTGACAAAATCATTTCGATCGAAGACCAGGAGGGACCGTTTCAAAACGTGTTTCAACGCATCATGCGTATGGTACCGGATCGTGATAAGAATGATAAAAAATTGCAGAGATTGTTGGCCTTTCGCTTGAAGATGGATGGTGAAGCTGCCCTCAGTGAATATCTGATTCGAAAAATCAGAGAGGTCATAAAATGCTCTTATACCGGCAGTTTGTATGATTTCCTCAAAAACGACGAACACGAAAAAGAATGTGGCGTCGATGATGAGGACACCGAACCTCCGGGAGCCGCTTAGGGGGTGCTATTCGCCTCTCGGGATGCCATTAGTGTTCGGGTTTTAATATTGCCAATGAATGAGTTTTCATGATAAATAAATTAGTTCACGTCGTTATCCTGAAAGCTCAAGTAAGTCACATCGGCGTTGATGGTGACCCGCTTGGCCTTTGTAGATAACCAGATTAGCTTATATTCACCGCAGACTTCGGAGAAGCATATGCATTATGAAGGAACGATAATCCGACCACCTAGCGAGGCAAACAGCATTCTGCTTCAGGTGACCGTCGGTTGCTCCCACAATAAATGTACGTTCTGTGGAACCTACATGGGAGAGCGTTTTCAGATAAAACCGGATTCCATAATTATGGAAGATATTGCATTTGCGGCGAAATATTGTCAGCGCCAGCGTCGCGTCTTCCTCTGCGACGGAGATGCTCTGATTATTCCTCAGAAACGGCTGCTGAAGATCCTGAATGCCATAAAAGATCAGCTTCCTTGGGTTACCCGGGTAGGCGTTTACGCCAATGCCAAAAGTTTGAAAATGAAAACCCCGGACGAGCTGAAAACCCTCAAAGCCCATGGATTGGGAATTGCCTATATGGGTCTTGAAACCGGCGATGATGTGACGTTGAAAAGAATCAACAAGGGTGCCACATCACAATATATGATTGAAATGGGCATAAAGGCGCGAGAGGCCGGGATTAAGCTTTCCATAACCGTTTTACTGGGGATTGCCGGACGGGAACGTTCTCAAGTGCACGCCAAAGAAACGGGTCGCGTTCTCTCGGCCATAAATCCTGAATATGTTGGCGCGTTGAGTCTCATGCTGATTCCCGGCACTCCGCTTTTTGATGATTTTCAGTCCGGCAGATTTAAATTGATAGAGCCTGAAGAAACGCTGGCCGAATTGCGAACAATGATTGCCAACACAAACCTTTCACAAGGATTGTTTCATGCCAATCATGCATCCAATTATCTGCCGATCAGGGCCAGAATGCCCAAGGATAAACAGTCAACCCTTGACCTTATTGACAGGGCACTGGCAGGCAAAATAGCTCTAAAACCTGAATATATGAGAGCCTTGTGACCGGAAAACGGATCGATTCAAACGGTCATTTTAATTTGCAAATGCCAAATAAGCGCTCAGGTTCCAGAATTCGGTATTTACTGACACCTGACGTGAAACCAGGAGCAGATTGGATCTATGGCAGAGCCGATCATCTCTGAGCCCCTGCGACGGATCTTCGTCTTGCCCAGAAAACCAGATTTTCGATTTTTATTAAAAAATATATGAATGAGGACTTATATGGATATTAAACTACTGCTGACAACTTTTGGATTGGTATTTCTGGCGGAACTCGGCGACAAAACCCAGCTCGCGACCGTTTGCTTTTCGGCAGATTGTGACTCACGCATATCGGTGTTTTTGGGTTCCGCGGGGGCTTTGGTTTTAAGTTCTTTAATTGCGGTTATATTTGGAGCCGGAATCAGTCGCTTAATCCCGCCTGACTATATCAAAATCGGGGCCGGAGTCTTTTTTGTGGTCGTTGGCGTATGGATTCTCTACACGGCCACCCGAGCAGTTTGCGTGCAATAATGAGTGTGTCCACGGAAGCATCCTGCTATACACAGCGTCATAATTAATTGCGAATTTACCC
>JASFJP010000184.1:0-8172 GCA_050121225.1 Desulfobacterales bacterium | reverse complement strand
GATTGCAATGGCGATGGTGTATGGTTCATCATAAAGAGCATAGTTCGTTGAAAAACGATCAAAGGGCCCCGGCGCTCTGGGGTTGGCCGACCTATTTGAGTATCGCAATGGCGATTGCCATTTTGATCGGCGCCGCCACGATGGTCGATCTGAAAGAAATATGGCGTCAAATTGTAAACTGCGATAAACGTTTTGTCTTGCTCGGTGCATTGGCCCATTACGCAACATATATCGTGCGCGGGATGCGCTGGCGGCGGTGCCTGATTCATTTGCCCGTACAAGGTGGAAACGGTAAATTTGGTTTGATCGTATTCTTTTATAATTTTATCGACAACTTGGTCCCAGCGAAATTGGGAGATGTCTATGCCGCTCATTTGGCCCGCATAAATTTCAAGATCCGTCGCTCGGCGGCAATGGGTTCCATTGTTTTTTTGCGTATGATCGACGCTTGGATTATTCTACTGCTGGCCTCGCTGTCATCCTGGATACTGTTTTCAGCCAAACTACCCCGGTCGGTGTTCTGGAGTCTGATCGGCGGCGGCATTATCGCCGTGGGTGCGACATCCATCATGCTAATGTTTTTTTTGTTTAAAAAGACGCTTCCGGCATGGATACCGGATAAATTTAAAAAAATGATTCAAGCGTTCCATACCGGTATGTGGCCCGGATCCAAAGAGCTCTTCCCGATAGCAATCTTGACGATAGTTATTTGGTTGTTGGAGACGTTCTGGATTCTGGGACTGGTGCTGGCTTTTGGTTTGCGGATCAACCTCGGCGAAGCAATATTTTTAACGATGATCCCTCTTTTAGCATCCGCTTTCCCGTTCACTCCTTCCGGGGCCGGTGTGGTCGAGATCACGTTGTTCAGTTGTTTGCGAGTGATTGGGGTGTCGACACCCATCGCCGGATCACTGACGGTAATGAACCGGTTCATTGACTACTGGCTGCACATCGGAATGGGTGTGATCACCTGGGCCTTCAGACGTGTCGTCAGGATTCGTACCTGGCGCGATGTGACGCTGAAAAATTATCAGGAAGCGGATTCAAACAAGTTATCCGTCGGTCAGGAAATATGCCATCGAAATTAACTCAGGATTCCTTTGGCGGCTAAGTTCCGTCTTGGTAATCGGCATTGGACAGGAAAAAAAGTTAGGATCGTTGAACAACAGCATACACTAAATAACTAATAGGGAGAAATGTTTCATGGCAATTATCGGCTCTGTACCGCGCAGATGCGTAAATCTTCCTCCGGGAAGCTTGCTGACGCTCGTCCGCAATGTGCTTGGCAATAAGGTGTTGGAAGGAGCGGCCCTTGAAGAGTTTTACGGAAAATTTGCACAATGGCTGGGAGTACCATATGTGTTTGGTGCATCCTCCGGACGATCCGCTTTTCAACTGGCGCTCAAAGCGTTGGGTTTGGAAAAAGGCGCAGAAATTATATTTCCGGTGTTCACCTTTCCGGTCATCCCAATGGTGGCAAAAATGCTCGGATACAAACCCGTATTCTGCGAGGTGGACCCTAAAACCTACAACTCCGGGCCGGAACACATCGAACCCAAAATTACTGAAAAAACCGGTGCCGTCCTGGCGACCCATCTTTTCGGCCAACCCTGCCCCATCCGTGAGATAGCAAATTTGGCTGGCTGGCGTAAAATCCGTCTTCTCGAGGATTGCGCACATGCATGCGGTGTAAGAATTGACGGTCGGCAGGTCGGAACATTTGGAGATATAGGCATATTTAGTTTTGCAGAAGGTAAAAATATGGCCTGTTTTGGGGGCGGTGCGATAGCAACCTCCAACCCAGAAATCGCCGCAAATACAAAAAAAATACTAGCAGAAACAACCACACCGTCAAAAGATGAGACGACTAAAAAGGCTTTGTCCATCTGGATTAAATGGCTGCTGACCCGACCCGCCATTTTCGGTATTACGGCATTCCCGGCTTTGCGCTTGAAGCAGCTCATGGGGCAGCCCCTGATGGACTCTGATGTGGGCAATGAATTGCTGGACGCGTTCGAAAAGTCAAATCCGCTGGTTTTTCGGATGTCTAATCTTCAGGCGTCGGTGGGCTTGCTCCAGTTGAATCACATCGATGCATTTAATGAGGGTGCTCGGCGTAATGCACAAATTTTGACCAAGAAGCTGGAGGATGTCCCCGGTGTCACTCCGCCGGATGCCGTTGAAGGGCACCATATTTACGTATACTATCCCCTGACGGTAGACCCGGTCAAGCGTGACGATTTACGCCATTACCTATTAAAAAATGGTTTTGATACCAAAACATCAGACATGTCCGACTGCACGGCACTAAAAGCGTTTCAAGATTCAGTCGATGCATCAGACAGTCAAAACCCTCCGAGAGAGGCGTCAATTCTTGAAATTTGTGTTTATCCCGTAATTTCTGAAAACGAAATGCATCGACTGGCCAATGTCATACGGGATTGGGCCGGCGTACCGAATGTGTAACGCGCCTATAGGTGACTGAAATGGAAATTATCGATAACATCCCCATCAAGATTGACGTTAAAGCGGTTCAAAGAAAACTTCATTTGAAACGGGAAGAGGATTTGAACAACGTTCAACAGGTTGCTGATTCCGTCGAGCCATTCCTTCAGCCAAAAGCATTGTATAACGTTTGTTATATCGAGAAGAAGCTTGAGGATATGGTAATGCTAAACGGGTTGCCCTTTAGGAGTAAAGTCCTACGCAAGAATCTAGATCAAGTAGAAAGAGTTTTTGCTTATGTCGTTACCATCGGGGAGGAATTTGACGAAAAAATAACAACCTGTGATGATCTATTAGATAAATTTTATCTGGATACTATTGGCAATGTGGCGTTACGGTCGGCTCGCAAGCATTTAAGGAAGCATCTGCTGTCAAAATATGCCGTGGAAGGCATGTCGTTCATGAGTCCGGGATCTTTGACGGACTGGCCCATTGAAGAACAAAAACCGTTATTCAGTCTGATCGGAGATGTGGAAGCTGCAATTGGAGTTAAACTAACAAATACCTTTTTGATGCTTCCGACCAAATCCGTATCCGGTATTTTTTTCCCCACCGAAATTTCGTTTTACAGCTGTCAACTGTGCCCCCGCGAAAAGTGTGACGGAAGAAAAGCACCCTACGACGACCGCAAGGCCAAGGAATATGGAATGTTGAAATAATCTTTCTGTAATCTCTGCGATAGATACAAAAACCATAATGCCTCGACGCTGGTTGATCTTTGCTCTGTCTTCAGCCCTTTTTTTCTGCCCCAATTCTACAGGGTTTCCAATGCCGTCTTTGCCCCTCAATTACTTCATGATCTTTCCATAGACACCAAGGGGCTCGGCCTTATTTCTGCATCCTTCTTCTATGGCTTTGCTTTTTTTCTGCTTGGGTTTTTTGAATGCCACGGGGTTATTGATGTATCCCCACATCAAAGAGCTTATGCCACATGAGATGTCCGGAGACGCCATGACCGGAATCAACTTCTTTACAATGATCGGACCGGCCGTTTTTCTCCAAGGGTTAGGAACTCTGATGCAGACGATTTATCCAGACGCATCGCGGGGACCGGATGCCTTCAACGCTGCTTTTATCCTGTGCGTAATATGCCTGTCGATCATCTCGTTGCTTTATCTTTTCACAAAAGAGAATAAAGTGTGACCTTTTATTTGACCCTCTCTATGTTGATAATGTATAAAAACCCCTGATGCCGTAGAGATTTGCTGCTTTACAGACCTATTTGACGAAACAAGTATGGTCCCCGAGCCCTGGACAATTGACGGGTGGATTTGGCGTTAACCCCGGCTGCTGCACCCATTGTCGGAGAATGATCACATAAACCAAAGACGATAAAAAAGGAGAAAAAAAATGAGCCAATGGCATAAAACCGGATGCGTATTGTGTGCTCAGAATTGTGGTCTGGAAGTTCTGGTTGAGAACAACCGCATGGTTGAAGTTCGACCGGATAAGGAAAATCCACGCAGCGAAGGCTATGCGTGCCGGAAGGGGCTCAATGTCATCTATCATCAATATCCCAAGGAACGCCTCACCGAGCCGCTGAAACGGGTGGGCGACCGTTTTGAACCCATAACCTGGAAGCAGGCTATCGCAGAGATAGCCGTAAAGATGCGCACACTGGTTGATCAGTATGGCCCGCGCTGTCTGGCTTATATGGGCGGCGGTGCTCAGGGCGGTCACATGGAGGCGGGTTTCGGTTTGAGCGTGCTCAGGGCAATGGGTTCTCAGTACTTCTATTCGCCAGCCGGCCAGGAATTCTCGGGCTCTTGGTGGGTAACCGGGCGCTTTTTCGGTAAACAATACAACATCACGATTCCCGACGAACACGAAACAGAGATGCTGGTCGCCTGGGGTTGGAACGGCATGCAGAGTCACCAGATGCCCCAGGCGCCTAAGGTGCTCACCGGCTTTTCCAAGGATCCCAACCGGTTGCTGGTGGTCATCGACCCGCGACGAAGCGAGACGGCAGCCATAGCGGACATGCACCTGCCCGTGCGTCCTGGCACTGATTCTCTGCTGACGAAGGCAATGATCGCCATCATCCTCAGCGAAGGTTGGGAGGCAAAGGAGTATATCAGGAAAAATGTTGATGGCTGGGACAAGGTCAAACCCTGGTTCAAGAACTTTAATGCCAAAGCCGCTGTCGAGGTCTGCCAACTTGAATATGACCGGGTTCGCGAGGTATGTCGATTGATGACAACCAAACGCTGGTGCGTGCACACCGACTTGGGCATTTATATGGGCCGCCACAGCACACTCAATTCCTATTTAGTGAATATATTGGGAGCTATTTGCGGTATCTTCGGCAAACGCGGCGGCAACGTCATCCCCGGTATGTTGATGCCGTTGGGGTTTCATGCCGACGAACGCAATCCAAAAATTTGGCGAACTATCACCACCGATTTCCCGCCCGCGGCGGCGGGATCATTTCCACCAGCGGCAATGCCCGAAGAAATTTTAAGTGAACATCCTGAGCGCTTGCGCGCTGTTTACGTCAGCGCCTGTAATCCGTTGCGCGCATTTCCGGATACCACCGCCTACGAAATGGCATTCGGGAAATTGGATCTTTTAGTGGTTAACGACCTCGTTATGAGCGAAACCGCGATGCTGGCCCATTATGTGCTGCCTTGTCGCTCTTTCTATGAGGCCTGGGACACGACCTTCTTCTCTTGGAACTATCCGGGTGTCTACTGTCAGCTGCGACGACCCATCGTCGATTCACCCACCCAGTGTCTAGAGGCCGCCCAGATACATACATTGTTGGCAGACGAGTTGGGGATCATTCCAAAAATTCCAGATGAGATTCAACAAGCGGCTGAAAGCGATCGGCTGACGTTTGGGGCCAAATTGATGCAATGGGCTGCAACTGAACCCAAAGTACGACCCAGCATGCCCTTTGTGCTGGCCAAAACACTTGGCCGGGTGTGGGACAGCGCTGCCAAGGCCGGGCTATGGGGGATTCTGATGACCGCTCCCGAGACATTTCGTAAGAACGCGGTAAGGTGTGGATTTGAGCCTGGTATCGACCAAGGCGACCGTATTTTCCAGGCTCTTTTGGATAATCCCCAGGGTTTATGGATCGGACAGGCCGATGCCGACAATCCCATGGACAGCATCAAGACACCCTCAGGCAAAATTGAAATCTATATCCCTGAACTGGAAGATCGCGCCAAGGCAATGGACGCGGATAGTGAGGCGAGGGAGTTGCAGCTACCGGAAGAATTTCCACTGATTCTCAACGCCGGCCGGCATATGAAGTATAATGCAAACACCCTTATGCGAAATCCGGATTGGAATCAAGGCAAACGGGCCTGCACCGTGGCTGTCAGTCCGAAGGACGCAGAAATTCACAACCTGGAAGACGGCCAACAGGTACGCGTGACCACCGCAGCAGGCAGTGATGTGGGAGAACTGCAAATATCAAATCAAATTCGCGAGGGTATGGTGCTGATTCCCCACGGTTTCGGTCTAAATTACGACGGCAAGGTCTATGGCATCAACGTCAATCGTCTGACCCAGAATACCCACAGAGATCCCATAGGCACGCCAATACACCGCTTTGTTCCTTGCCGAGTTGAGGCGGTTTGAAAATTAATTAAGACTTTCAAATGATTGGTGATCGAAGCGGTTTTACTAAATTCATCTCTCCAGGGTTAAGTGCAATATGTCGGATAGAAAACCACCTGTATATTTGAACAATGTCAAGCTTCTCCGCACGGCCAATGATTCTGTCGAAATTTCATGGGAAAGTTTCGAGGACAGCCGGACGCTGTCCATCTACAAAGGAGAATCTCCGAAGGCACTAGACTACCATACTTCTGTGACCTGCGTGAAAGGAAAAACGCTTGTGCAGATATCCGGTCTGAATCCTGATGTCCGATACTATTTCGAGTTGGTACCGGATCAGGGTTCCGGAGTAATTGTCAGTGAACGGCGGGTACCTTTGGAAGGATCAGTAAATTTTAGAGATCTTGGTGGTTACCGAACGCTTGACGGTCGTCGATTAAGGTGGGGACAGGTATTTCGTTCAGACAATCTAGGACGCTTAACGGATCGGGATATCAAAATCTTGCGAAGAATGGGAATCCGTCAGGTCTGCGATTTTCGCACACCTGCCGAGGTCAAGAAAATGCCGGACCGTTTCCCGGAAACGAACGAGGGTGCTTATGTGCACCTACCGATCAAATATGGAGAGTATGATCCGGCCAATACTTTTGAAAGGATTAAAAATGGTGATGTTGATTGGCTAACCGAGGAGTTTATGATCAAAGGTTACCTCCGCAATGTTGACCGGTTTACAGCTTTATGGTCAACATTCTTTCGTATAATGGTCGTTTCGCGTAATCGGCCGCTGGTCTTTCATTGTACTGGAGGGAAAGATCGCGCCGGTGTTTGCGCCGCATTGATTTTACTCACCCTGGGAGTTGCGGAAGAAACCGTGATTGAGGACCATGGTCTTTCCAATATCTACATCGCAGATGTCCTAAAAAGGATTTACGCTCAGATCAAATCCTACGGGGTGGATCCCGCAAAAGTAGCTCCTTATTTTACCGCACCCCGAAGTGCAATTATAGCATTGGTGGAACATATTCGAAAAACGTATGGATCGGCTGAAGACTATCTAATAAACCAAGCCGGTATCGAAGTAAAAGTGATAAACCAATTGCGGGAGGACCTTTTAGAATAACAAATGAACCCATTACGAATAAGATCTAATTTGATTTGACATTCGGATTGCTTTTTCTTATAGTGCAAATGCAGAAAATTGGGCAGCGCTATTCATCGTTTGCAGTCTTAAGCTTCCTTTTTCAGATTTTTTCTCATCTCAACATACTTCTTTGATGTCGTTCATAACAGCCAGGTGAACATACCTAAATGCAGCCAACTTGGGCAAAGAGCGTTTAATGGAAAAAAAAATTTTAGTCGTGGATGATGAAGACTACCAAAGGGAGCTGATGCAAAAACTCCTTTCTAGATTGGGTTATAACGTTTCAGTTGCTGAATCAGCTGAGGCTGCATTTTCCTTATTAGAGATAGAAACGTTTCCAGTAATCATAACGGATTTAATTATGCTCGAAATGGATGGCTTGGAGTTCTGTCAGAAGATCAGGGAATCAGATGATAAAACGGTTGTCATCGCGTTAACCGGCCATGCAGATCTGTACGAGCCCGAAAAAATAAGAGAGGCTGGATTTGATGATCATCTCTCTAAGCCGTTTAGGATTGAAACTATCAAGCAGGCGTTGATAGATGGATTTGAGGAGTTCCAACGGAGGGTGCAGACTTAAAAGATCGCCCTGAGCCAGACAAACCGCTAGCAATTGCATTCAGAAACTTCCGCGTTTTTTCAAAAACGGTTTTTCCACTAAACCGATCTATCCGGGAAACGGACCGCAGATCACTTTGTTGCGGCCTTGTTTTTTAGCCGCATACAGGTACTTATCCGCTGTATTTATCAAGGCATCAAAAGTAATTATTTCTTTGTGTGAGTTTAAGTCATCGAAGCCGGTTACCCCGAAACTGGCAGTAATAGATACCTTTTCTTCTTCTGTTTCAATTATTTTTTTTGCAATATGTTGGCGAAGTCTTTCTGCCAAAACTTCTGCATTTTCAAGTCGCGTCTCCGGCAGCACCAGTAGAAATTCTTCTCCTCCATATCGAGCCAGC
>JASFJP010000183.1:0-8293 GCA_050121225.1 Desulfobacterales bacterium | reverse complement strand
TTCACCATCTAATCTTGTCATCACCCTAAAACCTACCGGCAATCTTTTTTGTAGTCGCCTTTTTCATTGGTTTTTCATCATCTCTTTGTGTCGGGAAGTTTCAAGGCGAAACGTACGATCTACGGTACTCATTTTTGGATTGCCCATCTTTTCATGGTGATTTTTATAGCAAACCAATAGCGTATGTTTGCCGATGGTTATCTCATCATCTTCGTACAGGACCTTTTTGACGATGTGTTTTTCATTCACAAATGTACCGTTGGTGCTGTTTAAATCCTCAATATAATAATAATTCGGTGCTTTTCTTATTATCGCATGTTTTCGAGAAACAGCGACGTTGTCGATTTGAATGTCACTATCCGCATCTCTGCCAATCGTAATTTCATTGTCGTCACTTTCTAGCTCTTTGAGGACGGTACTGTTAAACTTCAATACTATTCTCACCATGGCCTGCCTCCAAATTTATTTAGGATCTGTCATCATTCTCAATTGTATCTTCCAGATAGGATAAATCAGGCAAATCAGCCCAATCCCGATCATCACCGTCAAAGAGTAATTCCGTTTCAGCCTTACTTGCTTCTGCCTCCGGATCTGGACCAACTCCCACCTCGACTTCTTTAATCCACTGCGTGGATTCGCATCCGGTGGCGTGTATTTCTCCAGAGATATTGAGCTCATCTGAAGGGTGGACAACGAAAACATGACTGCACTTTGAACATCGAACTTTTGAACCTGTTGATTTCAAAATACTTTTGTCCAGATTGTAATGTGTGTTACATGATTCGCAAGCTACAATCATCGTGTTTTCCTCTGATATTTCTCAGCAGACCAGTGATGCAGGCAAATATCGCCTGTTATCGTGTTATCGGAATTTTTCCAACATTCTTGAATGTTGGTAACGCATTCGAAAATATCCTTCCGGGAATAGCCCTCTATCCAGCTCTTATGATATTCATATCAAGCTGTAAGCAAATTTTTCAAAAATTCTTCTGCTAAATTTTCCAGCAACCACGTCGTCTTTTAGCAGTGTTAACGCTCTTAAGGGAGCCATAGCATCTCGATACGGCCTATCGTCATTGGTTAGCGCCTCGTAACAATCGATTAATCCGATGATTTTTGCAATCTTGGAGATGTCTTTAGTTCTTTTCGGATACCCACTACCATCTAATTTTTCGTGATGTTGCAAGGCGGTTAATTTAATTGCTTCGCTGGGAAATTTGCACGTGCTCAAAATCTCATAACCATGGATTGTATGGCTTGTCATTGCCTGAAACTCGGCATCGGTCAGTTTTCTGGGCGCTTTAAGAAGCTCCGTATCTATTTTTGTCTTGCCGACATCATGCAATAGGGCGCATAAACCGATAATCTTTTTGTCTGCCAGAGAAAATTTTTCATTATGAGCATATCCAATAGCAAGGGCCATTACATTTATAGAATGTAAGACGGTTGTATAGTCCTTATCAGAAACCTTGAACAGATTCTTAATTACTTCAGACTTGTTTGCGAAGTCACTAACCAGAATTTTAACCGTTTCTGAGACTCCCTCTAGATATCCGCTTCTGGGCTCTGAAAATGTTTCCTCAACGATATTTATTAAAATTTTCCTCACATTTTTTGAATTGTTGGATTTAATATCCTGTTCAAGCTGTTTATTAAAGCCGCTTTGGACCTCCCGAATTCCCCGCATTTTGTCGATGTGTTTAATGTAAAGTCTATCAGGATAGAGCTTTTGTTCAATGCGCATATCACTTAACCTAAGTCCGGGCGGCTTGTACAGGACGTAATTTTGGCTTCGATTTTGGTAATATAGGGGAACAGCTCTATAAAAATTCAATTGAGATTTTCGTGCTTGGATATATTGCGTCGCTGCTAGGGCCATAACATCACCGCCAAAAATCAGACAGTACATTAAGTTTTCTGTTATCTGACTAATATTATTGGCAGATTTAAAAAAAACTTTAGCCCGGGTTATGGAATTCTTTTGAAGCGGACAAATATCGGTAGGTTTTAAAGATTGCGCGGATAGACCAACCTATTGTTTCTGTGAAGGTGTTTCCGGTGCTTCTGATTCTGATGTTGCCTCATCTTTTAGCTGTTTTTTCAGGATTTCTGAGGGGTCCTTCATGATCCGATTTGCCTGGCTGTCGGATAGGAAAAACGCATAATCGTTGCCCGAGGAAATGGCAGGGTAGTCGCTGTCACTTTGGTTTATCTTGGGGAAAACTGACAGGTTGTATTCTTGCAATCCCTTTAATTGAAGCGTGAACAGTGCAGAGGTGAAATCTTCTTTTTTACGGTCGTCGATGTATTTTTCACATCGCAGGTTGGATAACGTATTCAGCAGCTGTTTGACGATGTTTTCATTACAGCTGCGACCATCCGCCGTCTGCCATTTGTCACTTGGATCGGCTGAGGCGCTGGGTTGTGATTGCCCGGTTTCAGTGCTTTCATCTCCAGCAGATACTTGAGCTTTGATGAACGATACCGTCTGCTGATCTTTGGCAATTTGAAATTCCAGGATTTCCTCCGGTTTGAAGGCTAATACGCGTTTATCTCTGAGCATATCAGTGGTCGTGTCAAATTTGCTCCTGAAATTGCCCTCAGCATGAAACACGCGTTCGTCATCTGCCAGTTTGACGAAGGTGTGCCGAAAGGATGCGGCAGTCTTGCCCACATCAAAATTGCACTTAAGATCATCGTTATTCCAGGCCTGAACGTTAATTTTGGTCTCATCATTGAGTTCATAACGATTGTAGTTTTTAGATTCTGATACCAATGCGGTTAACGTGAGATCTTCAATTGTGTCAAGCATATACCCGACTTTATCCGCATCGGCCGGGTAGTTTTCTGGCTCTATGAACCAGCTGTTGTCTTTTTTATTGAGAACAATGCTGGTATCATCCTTCTTGATGCGCAGCTTTGTGAGGTCTTTTTTAGCAACCTTCGGGATATCCGGTATTTGGTAAAGGGTGCGGTCGGTTTTGCGCATGTAAAGATAAACGGATATCCCGATAATGATCAGGGCCAAAATGATGTATTCTTTTTTTAATTTCATTTTTCGAATTCCATCTGATTTTTTTACATATTCCAAAGGGACACGGATAACCCAGAAAAATTAGATTTTGGGTGATCTTGATCAAAGAACCATCAATGGTATAGAATCTGTGATGATCAGTGCCAATTTGCGTCCTACTTTTGAAACATCATCTGAATATGCCTTTTGCGGGTGTGCCGTTTGAACCAGACACCTAAACCGAACAGAACGACCAAAATCGGAAGACCAGCGATATTAAACGCCTTAACGAAGGTTTTGGTGCCTGCCTGGGTGTCTTCTAACGGATTGAAGCGCTGCTCCTTGCTGCGCATGATCGCGATGTCTTCCCGGTTGTTTATATAGTCCAACATATTCAAAATAAACATGGCATTGGAACCTCTTCCTTGCGCATCCATAACATTATCTTTCAGCATGTCCGAGGATGCCATAATGAATATTTTTCCGGGTTTGCCTTTTGACAGAAATTGGCCCTGGCGTTGTATTTTGGTAATATCAGGATCCGGTTTTTTTTCAGGTTCCTCCGACTGGTTTTTTTGATCGGATTCCTCTTTTGCCGTTTCAGATTTCTTTTCCTCAACTTCTCTTACAGGGATGGGTTTACCAGCGTAGTAGCTGGGAAATTCTCCCTCGATGATGTACGCTAACGGATAACTCTGCATACTATCCGAGGAAGGTGGAGGTTTAATAAACAGAGGATTCAGATTGATGCGGTCGCGCATCTCCCAGGATCTATCGGAAGATGAAAATAATTTACTCGCCTTCAATGAGTTTTCCGTGATGCGCTCAGTGACCAGTTCCAGGGGGGAAATTTTTAAAGCAACCAGTATCTTGATATTTTTCATAAAGGCCAGTTTTTTGTTGATAAATTGGTTTTTAATCATGGGTGCATAGTAAATTGCCCGTTCCCCGCCACCAAATTGAGCCGGCATTTCCTGGCGAAAACAGTTTTCATCCATGACATAGGAATTTTGAATACGGATACCGTAATGCTCCAACAGCTTTTCAAGACCGGTATTCAACGGTATGTAGGTTGGCGTCTGGCCTAAATTCATACCCTGCTGGCCCGCCGGCATAATTTCCCTAAATCGATCCAGGATCAGGACCAGGCTTTTTCCCTGCATCAGAAATTGGTCGATTTGATACAACGCGTATTCCGAAAATTTCTCCATGGGCCCAGCTATGACCAGACAATTCAGGCTACCGGGCACATCTTTTGTCTTGAGATGGACATTTTTAAGACTGTAGTTTTGTGACACCAATGACCTAAAATTAGCGACAGATCCCGGTTGCTGTCCTGTGGGATTGGCGGGTGAAGCCCCGGCCAAGGGCAATGTGCCGTGATCGGCAAGATATCCTAAATTTTCATTTATGTCGATGAGACGCTCAATATTGTCGTTGATTCTATCTTGCATTTCCTCCATGTCTGACAATTTGTATTGGGTTCCGATTAACGGCAAACGTAAAACCTGCAGCAAAGGTATGGTCAATGACCGGGTGTCATATTCCATAACCATCCCAATTGCACCTCTACCGGGTGGTATTTGACCATTGGAAAGTTCCGGCCATGAGAGTGTCATGATGTTGTACTTTTCAGCGACTTTTTGCAGATCACTGCCCTCCGATAGATTCAGAAATTCATAGTCTAGTTGACCGTAATTTTTTTGATTCAACTGCTTTACGATACGTTCCACTTCAGCGGGGATGGCGGAAATATTTTCGATACCCATGTAGGGTGCTACAGTTTCAATAGAGGAAGACAAAAACAGTTTTATTTTAATTTTTTCAGGTAAACCTAATAGTGCACTAATTTTATTGTTCATCTTTTGAATGGCCGTGGTGAGCTTATATTCGAGACCATCGGTGGTGGTGATGGTTGGAATTCGCTCGATCAAGTCACCGTGAATGATGACGAGCCCCATGTAGGCGCGTTGAAATTTTACCTCGTCCTTTTCAATGGCCTGGATTTGGATCGGGTGAATACCGTAATTGTTGGCTAATTTCTGATTTACCCGGGCTTTTTCAGTAACATCACCCTCCTCAGGGCTTACATCATAAAAACGGTAATTAAAAAATTTATTGGCGTAGATTGCATATTCTTCCAACAAATCGTGAAGGTAGCGTTCCGTATTGTTATGCGGTGCGGGTAAGTCTTTAGTGAAAAATACATTGATGGTTAAGGGTTCTGATAATGTGGATACGACTTTTTTACTGGCATCAGAAATCGAATAGACCTTATTGGCCGTCAGATCGATGCGGAAAAATAGGGTGATTCCGGCAATATTCACCAATACAATCACAATAAGATACACGATAAATTTTATGTATTTCCCGAATCTCTGTTTTTCAGACATGTTCCGCTCTCCTCAGTGTTTTTTCTGCAACGCCAGATAAGCCGCATACAGACCAACAACGCAGACGCTCAAAAAATAAACCACATCACGACTATCAATAATTCCTTTCGAAATATTTTGGAAATGAACGTCCGAACCCAAATAACTGAAAATCCCCAACAGGGACCGCGGCAGAAAGAAAAGGATTTTATCGATCAATGTCAGACCGAAACAGATCGCCATGCCGGTGATGAATGCGATGATTTGATTGCGCGTTAACGTCGATGCAAACAGTCCAATTGCTGAAAAAGCGGCACCCAAAAGCAGAGCCCCGATATATCCGCCGACCACTGGACCCCAGTCGAGCTGACCGAGCAGCGCAACGGTTATTGGATAGGCCAGGGTCGGGATCAGTATGGCGACCACAAAACCTACACTTGCCAGAAATTTTCCAACGACTATATCAGTGAACGTTACCGGCATGGTCAGAAGGATTTCATAGGATCCAACGTTTAATTCTTCCGAAACCAATCGCATGGTGATGGCTGGAATGACAAACGAAAAGATGATCGGGAGCAGTCCAAAAAAATTTCTTAAGCTGGCCTGGTTAAAAAGAAAAAAAGTGGAGAAAAAAAACCAGCCGGTCACCAGCAAAAAAATGGCAATGACAATGTAAGCAATTGGAGAAACAAAGTAGGTTCGAAATTCTTTTTCAAGAATATAGTTGATCTGTCGCATGGCTAGCTCTCTATGGTAAGTTCACGAAAAATTGATTCAAGGGTTTGTGTTTCCTGGTGAAAATCCAAAAGGATCCAATCTGTCTGCTTTATCGTGTTGTAAATTTCCGGCCTGAGATCCATAGCAGTCCGGCAATCGACGCGGAGATCCAATTGGTTGTCCGCTTCTGAGATACGGAAGACTTGCGTGACGCCCTCCAGCGCTGATAACGCGGAGTCTGCGATTTTGAAGCTTGTATTTTGCAAGGAGATATGGATACTTTTTTTGTCGCTAACCGAGTCTTTCAGACTTTCGGTGCTGCCGTCTGCCACGATCTTACCCCGGTTGATGATGACGACCCGGTCACAGGTGGCCTCGGCTTCGCTCAGAATATGAGTGGATAAGATAATGGTTTTTTCTTTTCCGATTCGTTTGATGATCTGCCGTATCTCGGCAATCTGATTCGGATCCAGCCCCGAGGTGGGCTCATCCAGAACGAGTATCTCCGGATCATTCATCATGGCATGGGCTAGACCGACCCGCTGTTTGTACCCTTTGGATAGCTCGCTGATGGGTTGATGCATGACTTCGTTTATACCGCACAGATCGGCCAACTGGCGAATGCGGCTGATTTTCCGGTGTCTGTCAATCTCGCGTATGTTAGCCACATAATTCAGATAGTCGAAGACCAGCATATCGTGATACAGCGGAGCGGATTCCGGCAGATAACCCAAGATCTTTTTAACTTGCAGCGGATGTTCCTCAATGCTGTAGTC
Source organism: Desulfobacterales bacterium (assembly GCA_050121225.1). Lineage (GTDB taxonomy): Bacteria > Desulfobacterota > Desulfobacteria > Desulfobacterales > JAFDCJ01 > JAFDCJ01. Next base: position 1,415 of record JASFJP010000183.1, on the reverse strand, counting down.
CTTGACGCGGATGCGTCCCGATGTGGGTTGCAGGAACCCGGTCAACATCCGCAACGTTGTTGTTTTACCGGCGCCGTTGGGACCTAACAGCCCAAGGATTTCCCCTGTCTGGATTTCTAAGCTGATCTGATCCACGGCACAGAGGTCACCAAAGTATTTTGTTAGATTATTAACTTGAATCATGACATTCTCCTGGAAGCGTTAACGCAAACAGCCGCGCGGTGTCTTACCGTTTCGAGCAAGTGCCTATAGAAAAATTTTTGCCGCATGTCAAGTCTTTCGAGGGCTTAATCTGGCGCGTCCGAGCTGAGCCCTTTTGCGCGAAAAAGACAACCATGATCTAATCAATATCGTTAAACTATTTGTTGTATTCGGTCCTCCCAGGGGACTTCTTCAGGGCACCACCTATGATGTTGGTTGGTTGAATTTTAATGAAGTGATCATCGCTCCCCGTGCCCATGGAAATGTAAAAGACGTTTTCCGGGCGATTGAATGTAGATAATTTGAAAAATTGAATTACTATTATGATATTAGAGTTGCCCACCGATACGGACGGTCATTTTTTTGGGCAATCCTATGTATCAATTTAGCATTGTCAAGCTGCATATTAAATAGTAAATCTAAGTTCTTAGGTTGCAATTGCGTTGGAGAGGGATCCAAAACAGCTCTCTGGCAGTTAACCATATGAAAGGAGAAAATCGATAATGGGTGTGATCAAGACCATCAGGGAAACCGGCATTGTAAAATCCGTCATCATCTCTTTAACCTTAAGCGGCAGTTTAATTTTCGGCGTGGACCTTTTCTTAAGCGAACCATCCGTGTCAGCCAAAACGGCGGATGTCATTACCGCGCCTGCAAATTTTAGCCAGTTAGCACAGATGGTAAGCCCGGCCGTCGTCAACATCCGGACCGTAAAAACCATCAAAGGCGGTGGGCCTGTTTTTCGGCAATTTCAACGGGATCCTTGGGGCAGGGAAGGGCCGTTCAAAGATTTTTTTGAAAAATTCTTCGGTGAAGACATGCAACGGGAATTCAAACAACCCAGTCTCGGATCAGGCTTTATAATTGACAAACAAGGGTTTGTAGTCACCAACAATCATGTAATCGAAGATGCCGACCAAATAAAAGTCAAATTAGGTGATGACAAGGAGTTTGACGCCGAAGTCATCGGCCGTGATCCCAACACGGATATTGCGCTGATAAAGATCAAATCGCCGAAAGATCTTCCGGTTGTGAAACTCGGTAATTCCGATGCAATCAAAATCGGGCAGTGGGTGGTCGCCATCGGCAGTCCATTCGGTTTGGAACGTACGGTCACGGCTGGAATCGTCAGTGCTAAAGGACGAGTGATCGGGTCAGGACCCTATGATGATTTTATCCAGACCGACGCATCCATAAATCCCGGAAACAGTGGC
>JASFJP010000182.1:0-8309 GCA_050121225.1 Desulfobacterales bacterium | reverse complement strand
CGACCAGTACATGGCCGTGGTGATGGCCGGCCGGATGTATGCCCAGGCTTATCCGGACAGAGGGCTTCACCCGAAAAACCTGTCCCGGGCCGTCGAAGACAGTGCCACGGTGACCGGTTGCCTGGTTCCCTGGAATTCGGGTGGTGCCTATCAATCCGCCACCCTGGGAGTGGCCACCATCGCTTATCTGCCTTTTGCCTTTTTTAACTGGTTGTCGCCATTGGTTACCTTGATTTACGGTTGGCTAGGTATCACGATTCATCCAATTGACGAAGAAACGAAAGAGCGACTGGAAATGGCAAAGGAAAAAGAAGCAGCAGCTTCCGAAAGTGCCTAGCCCAAGGGCTGTCAGCTATCGGCCATAAAAGGAGGTTTCATTATGAATAGAGATGTCTTTAAGGGACTTATTGCATTCGCCTTAATACTCTTTTGCGCCCTGCCGCTTGCTTTTGGCTCGGATATCGAACTTGCAGAGGATTCAACACTTGAAGGGATCCTGAGAAGGGGCAAGCTTCGGGTCGGTTTGGAGCCAGGATACATGCCCTTTGAAATGATTGACAAAAGGGGCGGTTTGCGCCAGCGGGATTTGCGCAGCGGAGATGTGCGCTTCAGGGGGCAGCAGGCAAGTTTTATCGGGTTTGATATCGATATCGCCAGGGAGATGGCCAGGGCTCTGGGCGTAAAATTCGTTCCGCTCAACACCGCATGGCCCAGCATTATACCGGCGCTCAACCTCGGAAGATTCGATATCATCATCAGCGGGATGTCCGTCACTGAAGAAAGAAAGCTAAGGGTTGATTTTGCTGATTCTTATATGACCATCGGGCAGACCATTCTGGTCAACAAAAAACATAAAGGGGTTGTAACATCATACGAGGACCTGAATGATCCCAAGTATATCGTGACATCCAAACCGGCAACCACCGGTGAGCAGGCCGTCAAAAAATTTATACCCAAATGCACATACAAACCATTTGACACAGAACTGGAAGGGGCCATGGCAGTTGTAAAAGGCCAAGCCGATGCATTTGTCTATGACCTGCCCTATAATGTGGTTTTCATGGCCATGTATGGGGAAAACAAACTGGTTTTCTTGGATAAGCCCTTCACCGTCGAACCCCTTGCCTGGGCTATCAGAAAAAATGATCCGGATTTTCTCAAATGGCTGAACAAATTTTTAAAAGAAATAAAAAAGGATGGCCGGTATGACAAAATTTACAAAAAGTGGTTCAAAAGTACGGATTGGTTTAAATATGTTCGATAAGTTTGGATGAAATCCAATATAAATCGCAGCAGAGGGCGGTGACCGAACAAGCGCTCTGCTGCCCTTCTGCCAAGAAATTCCTATCCGCTGTTTGAAAATTCGGACACTATCCGATTTATATGGCCAGGAGTCTTATTATATGAAAAACGGCAGAAAAATATCGAAGAAGCCTGTATCCATTCTGTTATTTCTCTGTGTCCTCGTTTTAATTCCTGCCGACATTGTTCGCCCTCAGGAAAAGCCTCTGCTTGTAGCCATCGAAGTGATGGCCCCATGTGTCATGAAATCAGATGAGGCGTATACGGGTTTTGAGATTGAACTTTGGGAGGAAATCTCAAAAGATCTGGGGCTAGAATTTGCCTATTATGAAACCAATATGGACGGAATTTTTACGGATTTGATCAAAGAAAACGCCCATGTGGGGTTCTCCTGCATTACGATTACCCACGAAAGAGAAGAACTCGTAGATTTTTCCCACCACACTTTAGATTCCGGGTTACGAATCCTGGTATCGAATAAAAAAGAGTTCAGTCTGATCGGACCTGTTAAATCCCTTTTTTCACCACTTGTGATGAAAGCTTTGGGCTACCTTGGCCTTTTCCTTATCGTTTGCGGTCATGTGTTCTGGTGGGTGGAAAAAGGCAAGCACATTATCAGCGCGGACTATTTCCCCGGCATATTTCAGGCATTCTGGTATGTTATGGTGACCATGACGACAGTGGGATATGGGGACATCGTACCCCGCAAGTGGATTGGCCGTGTTATGGCGTTTCTTGTTATGCTGATCGGGATCGGCTTTTTCGGGTGGGCTGTCGCTCAATTATCGTCGGCCATTACTTTGCAAAAACTGCATTCCGATATCACCGACGAACATGATCTTCGCAACAAGATTGTTGCGACTGTTGAGGGCACAACAAGTATCGATGCCCTTGATGATCTCGGTGCGATCGTTGTCCCCGTTAAAATGATAGATGAAGCCATTGAAAAGCTTTTACAGCATAAAGTCGATGCAGTCGTTTTCGACTCTCCCACAATTCTCTATTATGCCCATAATGAAGCTGCGGGAAAAGTGGCTGTGGTCGGCAATCTTTTTGATCTACAATATTACGGATTTTTGTTTCCCCAAGGAAGCGAACTCCGCGAACCGGTCAACCGGGCTCTATTGAAGATGCATGAAACCGGTCAGTACGACAAAATTTTCAACAAATGGTTTGGGCGCTATTAAACCACGAATCCGAGCAGAATCAATAAAATTTTTACCATTATCATGCGTATTTTTAATTATTGCGATACAGGTTTCACGTTTTTCTTCGGATACATCATTACTTCCTTAATTCTAAAGGGGCTCATTGTTCGCGCAATAATGTTGTGGGGCGCCACCGAAATGCTGATGTTTTCTTTTGTACCCGTTTGCCTCGCCGACAGCGACACGCTTCAGATAGCTGTCATCGGTCCCATGTCCGGGAAAGACCACGAAGGCGGTCGAGCAATGCTAACCGGCGTGAACCTGTATGTGGATGAAGTCAATAAGAATGGGGGGATTAACGGCCGGAAACTTGAAGTCATTGCGTGCGATGACCAAAATAATAGAATGATGGCTCGAGATAAGGCTATGGAAATTGCCAAAGACAGCAACACCTTGATTGTAATCGGTCATTATTACAGCTCGATATCACTGGAGGGAGGTAAGATTTATAGGGAATATGGCATCCCCGCAATAACTGCAAGTGCGACGGCTCCGGAGGTGACCGAGGGAAACGATTGGTACTTTCGCGTTGTTCCGGATACCAATCTTCAGGGAAAATTCTCCGCCCTTTACATCAAAAATATTCTCGAACAGGAAGCCGTGTATATCGTTTTTGATCAGGATGCATACGGCACGACCCTCCAACGTTCCTTTGAGCAGGCCGCCTTAGATTCAGGGCTTCATATCAAAAACATTTGGAGTGTCGATTCGGAGATCAATGATTTAAACCGGATATTCGATAAGATTACCCAAGAGCTGCGACTTGATCCAAATCCAGGGGCACTGTTTGTGGCGCTTCAGGATCATGAAGCCGCCAAGCTGGTCAGATCGATTCGAGATGCAGGCGTCGACCTTGCAATTATGGGTGGAGATGCCATCGGATCGGAATCTTTCCAAAGACAATTTGTAACGATGCCTTCAGAAACGAGAAGTCCCGGGCATTATACGAACGGTATTTACGCAGCTACATTTTTCATCAGCGATATCAGCAACCGCAAAGCACGGCAATTCAGCAAAACATTCAAACGACGCTTCGGCAAGGAACCCGATGACATGGCTGCCACGCATTATGATGCTGCGGCAATAGCCGTGGAAGCGATACGGAAGGCAAAAATCGAGATCGATGTGGAGCAAAGCCGAAAGAATATCCGCAATCGGTTGAGTATTTTCAGATACAATGAAACGGCACACAAGGGAATTACAGGACGTATTTTTTTTGACGCGCACGGCAATGTCGTAAAGCCGTTCCCTATCGGTGTATACTCCCACGGCAGGTTGATCTCGGCACCCACTCAGCTCGGTCCGATAGTAAATCTGGATACAATCGTTGATTTGCGAAAGGAGCTTCAAGAGGGGAGTATCATACCCTTTGATGATCGCTTTGTGTACCGGACCATGGTGATATATACGGGAATAGACATCAACGAGATCAGTAACATCAATCCGATAAACCAAACTTTCACAGCGGATTTCTACCTATGGTTCAGACACAAGGGATACCTCGACTACAGCAAAATAGAATTTCTAAATGCAGTGGAAGATTTACGCCTAAGAGATGAACCGATTATGGAAATGACTGGCCAAGATATTGCGTACAGGGCATATCGTATAAAAGGTGATTTTAAGGAGGCGTTTAATTTTCGCGATTATCCGTTTGACTCTCAAACATTGAGTATCCGCTTTAGACATAAAAAATTCAACAGTGAACGTCTTGTATTTGTTACCGACGATATCGGGATGCAACTTTACGGTGGCAGAACACCAGCAGAACGTTTAAAGGAATATTTAGGCCTCAGCAAAGAGGCGACATGGCATCTGCAGGACATCCTGGTGTTTTCGGATATTGGTGCTGCTGATTCGACTCTCGGTAACCCGGGCATGTTCCATGCAAAAGCGGATACGGCCATAGCCTACTCCCGGTTCAATGTCGTCACGGAGATAGAAAGAAATGCGAAAAGCTACGTACTAAAGAATTTGATTCCCTCGTTTATCGTCATCTTGCTCGGATACATTATGCTCTTTGTATCTCCCGAAGGCCCGCCGTTTGTTGCGCGAATGAGTCTCGGCTTGTTAGCCCTGCTGACCGCGGTTTTCCTGAGATTGGAAGCAGCCGGCCAGTTTCCGAATATCGGGTATCTTGTTGCCCTGGATTACATGTATTTTGCGGTCTACGTTCTTATCCTGTCGGGGATTGTAATAACCGTGGCAAAGCATAGAGCGCTTCGCAGGGGTAAGGATAAACTGGCGAAGCGACTCGACTATTTCGGACGTATGTTTCAACCGATATATGTCGTAATCGGGATCGGAATTTTTGTATATTTATATTAAATCCACAATTATTGAGCTTTACGAGTAACCCCTATATATTTATTGTGTCTGCTGAGCAACTCGGTAAAGTGTAAATTTCGTACCTCCTCCCACAGTGAGGCAGGTCACGTTTGCTTATTATCAATCTTCCTCTATAGGAACACAAAGAACCGGCCGACTCATGAATCTCAGAACTCTCTCGGTGGTGCTACCAAAGAAGATAGTTTGCATATCTCCCGAATTACCTCGGTTTCCCATAATGACCATGTCAACACCGGTTTCAACGGCTTTTTTATTGATCTCAAGAAAAGGTATCCCCTCGCAGACCAACTTTTCTATAGATTCATCTTCCATACCCTCAGCACGGAGAAAGTCCTTTAAGCTTTTTTTGGCCTGAAGAAACAATGTTTTTCTTATATCTTCTCCTGTCCCTATTTGATTGTTTATGCATTTTTCAACGAAATTATGATCTATTACATGCAGGACCAGAATTCGATCTGGTTTTCGCCCCATAATAGACTTTGCTCGCCTTAAAGCCCGAGCGGAGGATGTCGAGAAATCGACCGCTACGAGAACCTTATATTCTTTCGTTTCTGTTCGTTCATTTTTCTTTTTTTCTATAACCATTGCTACGCACTCCTCTTTCTGTAAAGGATCACCAATGTTCAATGAAAAAGGCAGGGCTGTAGAAACCCTGCCGTGTCAAATAATGCTTCTCCGGGAAGGCTCCAGACAAACAGGTTCTTTATAGCTATTTTCTCTCTATCTGAACATCGACATTTGTCCCATTGCTGACGACATCATACACCGGCGACAGTCTGATGAGTTCCTTCAGTGTTTCTAAATCTTCAAGGTCCGTCTTGACGTTGAATTTTACCCGTATTTCCTCATAGCCAGGCCTGACTTCGTCAGCGATTGCAAAAAAACCACTGAGGTCAAGATCACCCTCCAACCTCGATTCCACTTCGTCCAATTTTATACCGCGAACTGCGGCATGATAAACCATAGTCGTAGTCATTCAGGTTGCCAGAGCATTGAGAAGATACTCTACAGCATTCGCTGCCTGGTCTTTCCCCGCTAAGATGGGAGGTTCGTCTGCCTCTAAGACAAATCGTTGGGTATGCGAAATTTCCTGACCAGCACTGTAAAAACCGGTAACGGTAGTACGATTGTGCCCACCGTTCAACCATTCGTTATTAGCACGGAATTTGGACTTGGCAAGTTCGGGGGTTTTTTTTACATCGTTGATCAGCCTTTCCACTGCGCTAACATTGACACCATTGTAATATTTTTTTGTCTGACATTGTTATTCCTCCTTTTTAAGAAAATAAAAAAAGACAATTATAGAACCCATTGGGAAAAGACTATGTATAAATTCTCCAAAATCAAGAAAATAAGCCGTGAATTTGTGAATCATTAGATAAATTTGAACCCCAGTTCGCTGATAGACTTAGATTCGATTGGTTACGCACTGGCGCTTTTTGGAGAATGGGAGCATGGGTGTGCTTTAATCCAAAAAGCTGTAAAACTAAACCCGTATACCCGCGCCCCTATAACTACTATGTTTTGTGTTGGAACTGGCTCCGGAAAAAAGAATATGAAAAGGCGTACATGGAAACTCTGAAATTCAGACTTCCTTCCGTTTTTTGGGATCCACTCCTTCAAGCCATTACTTTAGGTCATTTAGGAAGAATAAAAGAGGGAAACCGGAATGTGGAAGAGGTTTTAAGGCTTAAGCCTGAGTTTCCAGCCCGCGGCCGGTTATTATTTCAGCACTTTATAAAGTCGGACGAGTTGGTCGAAAGTCATATTGAAGGCCTGAAAAAATGCGGCTTTGATCTAAAATAGTATTTACGAAAAAAGCATTGATCGTTCCTCTGTTTTTGAATTCTTCTCTTATAAGACTCGTCGCAAGTAATATTGGCCGACTCCGCTGATAATCCCCCACCCCGAAATTTTTCCCAATGCTGATGGCATTACGCGGCCCATTCACCCTCCACAACATCAAGTGGCCTATTTTTAGTTGACGCACAATCCGCTTTCTGACATATTCACTTCCGCAAAAAGCAACTTCTTATCCTTTTATCCTCTGCTGCGATAGGTGTTGTACCAGCCTTCGATGAAATTGAAGATGTCGAGGCGGGGGACTTCGGCGTGCGACCGAAAACGGATCGGAGTTCTGGGATAGGCTAGTCAGAGAATGGCAGCAATTATTTTAACAACCGTCTTCGCGGTCTTTTTCGTAGTAACGTTTGCGGCGTGGAGGCGGTATCTTTGGGTGGCGGAGAAGGCGTCGCATGTGCAGGCGGATACCTGTCCATACAGCTTGACGGATGTCTTTGGCGACAGCCATCTCGTGAATGTACCGCATCAGGAAGGAATCCAGTGGCTCACAGAGGTCTTCAGCCGCTCCGCCGAGAAGTATCCGGATCACACGGCCTTACAGATTCCCCTCACCGGAGAGTCCCTGACCTTCGCTGAGCTCGACGCGCGGGCCGAAAACGTGGCCGCAGCCCTTTCATCCTTCCTCACGGGTCCGGACCAGGTCGTGGCCGTGGCCATGTCGCAGGACAACTGGCAAATCGTGGCCGCTCACCTCGGCATTCTCAAGGCTGGCGGCACCATGATGTTCCTCGACACATCTCTGCCCGAGGCCCTGATCACCCACATGCTCGAGGACGCACAGCCGGTGGTCATTCTCACTCGGGGCCAAGACAAGTTCCGCGACCTTCCGACGCTTGATATCCTGACGTTGCCGGAGAAAATGCCCCGAAGCGAGCCGCCGCCCTGGCTGGACGACCCCACGCAGCGCCTCGCGACCATCTTCTACACGAGCGGAACCACCGGGATGCCCAAGGGCGTGGAGTGCCCGCACGCAGGCTACGTGAACCTGGCCCTGAGCTATGCCGACTACTTCGATCTCGTTCCGGGTATGGACGCGACCTCGCTCACTTCGTCGCTGGGATACGACGGCAGCATCTCCGAGATGTACAGCGCCTGGGTGTCAGGTTGCGCTGTGGTCATGCTGACCAAGGAGCAGATACGGTCCGGCCCAGATCTCGTCCCTATTCTCCGTGAGACTGAGGTCACCGTGCTCTTCTGTCCGCCAGTGCTGCTCACCACCCTGACATCAACCCCTGAGCTTGATCTCCCCTACCCGCTGTGCCGCTATATAGTTCCGGCGGGCGAAGCCTTCCCCACTGCGCTCGTGGAGCCCTGGACGCGCGGTAGACGGCAGATCATCAACACCTACGGCCCAACAGAGGCGAGCACCGACACAAGCCGCCAGAGCTTGCGGCCGGGGGAGCCCATCACCATCGGCTCGCCCTTCGCCAACGTCACCTACGCCATCCTCGAGGTCGACCAACTCCGCCCACTGCCCCATGGAGAGATCGGCGAGCTTTGCATCGGTGGGGTGCACGTTGCACGGCGGTACCGCAACCTGCCGAAGCAAACCGCCCGGAAGTTCATTACGCATCCGCGGTTCGGCCG
>JASFJP010000181.1:0-8331 GCA_050121225.1 Desulfobacterales bacterium | reverse complement strand
ACGAGTTTGCCCATCTGATGAGCAGCGTCCTCTTCCATCAGGCTCAGACTTTCTGCAAAGCGAATGCCATAGCCGCCAAAAAGCCCCACTATGAGCAGTCCCCCGACATTCGCATCATTTAAAATGATGCGGGCACAGTCGGCAAAAAGGGAGGGGTTCGCATCGGTCCCACCGGCGACGTCCACAGGATTAGGCACGGATGCGGCTGTCGGCAGGATTTCTCTTAACTTGCCTTTGGTCGTATCACTAAGTTCAGGGATCTCTACGCCCAAATCGGTTAAAAGATCCGCCGCAATTGTCGCATGCCCGCCACCATCGGCCAGGATAGCCACTTTGTTGTTTTTGATTGGAGGTAGACTCGATAGAGTTTCGGCGGCGGGAAACAGCTCATCGGAGTTGTCGATAACGATAATGCCGGCACGTTTAAAAGCGCCCTTCGCCACCTCAGATATTCCGGCCAGCGCACCGGTATGGGAACCCGCCGATCGCTTGCCGGTAGCTGAGCGTCCGCTTTTGAGCATAATAATCGGTTTGTGCAGTGTTGTTTTATATGCTTGTTGCAAGAATTCTCTACCCCTGCTCATACCCTCGACATACATTAATATGGCTTTGGTTTTGGGATCTTTCTCGAAGAACTCCAAGTACTCATGAAATTTGATGTCGGCTTCATTGCCGACCCCGACGTAATATGAAAAGCCCTTTCTGCTTTTGATTTTTGCCTCGGTGATCAACGTTAATGCCATGTTACCACTTTGGGTAAGAAGGGCGATATCTCCAGGAGGAGCATCCCGCAGACCGACCAGGTTAAGATGATCACTCAAATTCAGCATTCCAGATGTATTGGGGCCGATCAATCGAATGGCGTGCTTTTTGGCAATTGAAAGCATATTCTTTTCAAGCTTTTTCCCAGCCGGTCCGGTCTCACCGAAACCGGCAGCCAGCACAACAGCTCCCTTGACACCTTTTCTACCGCAATCTTCAAGAACATTCGGCAGTGATTGTGCCGGTGTAGCAATTAGGGCAATATCCACCGGATCTTCGATATCCGAAACATTATGGTAGCATTTATAGCCTAATACGCTTTTCTCTTTGGGGTTTACCGGGTAGATTCTACCTTCATACTTTTCATCCAGCAGGGTTCGGATGGCCTGGAAACCCCGTTTGGTTTCATTTTTGGATGCTCCGACAATGGCAACCGATTCGGCGTTTAAAATTCGTTCTAAAGTCATGGATTAATCTTTCTAATTGTTTGGTGATTAATTGTTTTCCATAAAAATTAATATACGGTTATCCCGAAAGCTCAAATAAGTTACGGCGGCGTTGAAGATAACTCAGACAGTCACACATCCACGAATCGGCTCACCTTCAAAGTCTATACCAGGAGAAATCATTTGGTCTTTGCAGATAACCCGTAGATAGTCATTTCAGAGATGATAGCACTACAGTCGTATCATTTCTTTCTCTGCTCAAACGCTTGCAATGACTCCTGGCGTTCTTTGGTTGAAACACACGTCAAGCAAGCTTCAATTTCAAAATCCATCAAGGCGTCAAGACTGATTTCACCCCGGGCCATTTGCAGTCCCTTTTTTATCATCTTTAGGGAAATGGTTGAATTGGCGGCAATTTTCTGGGCCATCTTACGGACTTCGGTTTCGAGGTTGTCAATCGGTACCGACTTATTAACCAGGCCGATTCGTTCGGCCTCTTTGCCGTCAATATACTCACCAGTATACAGAAGTTCTTTAGCTTTGCCGGGCCCGATTAGATCTTGAACCAAGCGAAAGGCTCCCCCGGTCACTGATGAGGTTACCGTAGCCTCCGGAGAGCCGATCTGGGCCTCTTCGGCTGCGATTCGAATATCGCATGCAAGTGCCAATTCATATCCGGAGCCCAGGGCATATCCGTTAATGGCAGCAATGGTGGGCTTTTCGAAACGAATAATTTTGCGGGATGCTTCCTGGAGTTCCTCTAGGTAGTCCCTGTATTCTTCTAAACTTCTGGTCTTGGATTCTTTTAAATCAGCTCCGGTAGAAAACGCTCGCCCTTCACCGGTTACCACGAGGACTTTGATGTGCGTGTCACGTTTGGCATCCTCAAGTGCGGTCTGAAAATCGAGCCATAACTGTTTGTTCATGGCGTTTAAAACCTTAGGGCGGTTCAATTTTATGATCCCAATTCCCTGGTCTTTTTCGTAAATAATACATTCAAAATTCATCTTTTCACCCCGTTTTGCCGATAGGATATTGACTAGAATATGATCTGTGACATATGACGGTGTACTGACCGCTATTGGCGTATGACAGACATCTACCAGAGGGTGTTCATCAGCTAGCTGATATTCGGCATCAACGTCCATTTGATGGCCCATGAGCCGGTTTCAGAATCCTTGTCCAGGCACACGATGCCGCTGTTTTGAAATTTTATAATCGGTTTGCCGGATGAACCCGTTACTAAATAAGAGGCCATACGCTCCATAAATGGAAGATGCCCGACCAGCATGGTATTGGCTTGTGGGTCAATGTTGGACGCAAAGGCTGCGACATCATCCATAGGTTTTAAACCGGTCACTTCTTCAATGCCGGCCTCAGGTTTTAAGGCGGTCGCAAAAACTTGAGCCGTCCTTTGTGCTCTGGTTTTAACGCTATGTTTGATTTGTGATACCTTTATTCCGTAGTTTTTTGCCACTTCGGCCATGCGCTTGGTTTCTGTGATCCCTTTTTCCGAAAGACTTTGATCAGGGTCGACGTCTTTCGAAAGGCTTATGCCGTGCTGAACAAGGTAAAGCGCCATCGTACTGATCCTCCTTGTAATTTTGGAATAGGGGTACTATATAGGTATACCCCGCTAGATAGGATAACGGTCTTAAAACTTCAACATATTTTTATCAGTCAATTTTCAATGAAAGAATAGTCGTAACATTATGCGGATTGTCACCAGGCCGGATTTTGATGGGATTGTTTGTGCAATCCTTCTTTCCGAAGCATTAGATATCAGCGAACCGGTAAAATGGGTTGAGCCGAATGCCATGCAAAGGGGGGTGGTTGAAATCCGCGAAGGAGACATAATTGCCAATCTGCCCTACAGTGATAAATGCACCCTCTGGTTTGACCATCATTATACCAACAGAATCTATGATGCGTTTGAAGGCGTATTCAAAATTGCGCCTTCAGCAGCCGGATTAATCTTTGAGCATTACAAAAACCGCTTCAAACGAGATTACAACGAACTGGTAAGCGCCGCGGATAAAATTGACTCTGCAGATCTTACTTTGGATGAAGTTCTGTATCCCGAGAAATATGACTTTGTTTTGCTGTCAATGACGGTTGTGAATGGAAATATTTCAGATGAGACCTACTGGAACAAACTGGTGGGACTACTGCGTGAATTCAATATCACACGGGTTCTTGAGGATGCTGAAGTAAGAAAACGCTGTGACGATGTAATCACACAAAATGATAAATACGCCGGATATTTAAAAGAATACACGCAGCTAAAAGATCATGTTTCGATTACAGATTTTCGAAATTTGGGGAAAATTCCTCCCGGAAATCGATTTTTGGTCTACTCTTTGTTTCCCAATTCGGTTGTCAATGTGAGACTCCGATATGAGGGTGAAGACAAAGCGATCGTGGTTGTAAACGTGGGGCATAGTATTTTCAATCCGCATTGTTATGTGAACGTTGGTTTGCTGTTGGCCGATTTTGGAGGGGGAGGGCATCGCGGTGCGGGGTCTGCCCGATTTCATGTGAGCAATGCAGCGGACTATATTGAAAAAATTATCGATACATTGATCAAAAACGAAAACAATGAAAATTGATGAATTCGTTAACACATCGATTTCATCCCGTTTTCGGTTCCGGTAATTTGAGTTCGGTAAGCAACACAGCCAGAGTTGACAGAATCGTAAAAACAAATACCCGCCACACACCATGAATTAGCATCTCGGATGTACCGATAGGGTTGTCATGGCCAACGATTGACGTTGCGATAATACTTATAACTGCCATGGCGACACCACATAGAGCAGCACCGATAAAGCGCTTCCAAATCGCAGCCCCGCCAGCACCGAGGGTGACAATTGCGCCGCACATCGTTGGTACCATCACTGCGGCAATCCAAATTGATCTAAGACTCGGCAGGTTGCCAAATTGGTTCAAATATATGGCATCGACACTTGCAAAGATGCCCGCTCCGAGGATTGCACATACGCCAATATGCCAGTAGCGCGGCTGGACTGTCGCTCTGAACTGTTTTCTTTTTTGCATTCTGCGTCGGATGGTCAGCGGCCAGTTGTAAAACAAGCTATAGATTTTATGTTCCAGCAAAGCGCCGCGCTCCCCAAAAACCGGTACAACGTGAACGGCTTCTGTAGCCCAATGGCCTGCCATAAACCTGGCCAGAGCCGGGTAGCGGTATGTCATCTGGATGGGAAATGCTAAATAACCGATATATTTGAAAAATCCAAGAAACACAGCAATATTATAGTCTCGGAAATTTCTTTCTTTGATAACCAGATACAGAACGTATAGTCCGCGAACCAGTGAACCCGGTGAAATCGGGACGACTTGGAATAATGCGATAATTCCGAAACCGATGGCGTATGCCTGACTTCGGGGTAGTTCCGGATGGGTCAAAACATATAGGATTGCAACCACGACCGAGACAACCTGGGTAACCGGCAGGGTACAAACATGTACTGCCAGGCTCTTGAGATACTTCTGTATGAATGGTTCTCTGATCTGAGATAGGATCATATTTGCATCTTCATCACTGAGCAAATGTTTCCCTTTTCCCTCAGTAACCATATCCCTGAGCCACTGTTCGCGCAACTCATTGTTGAAATACAACCGAACCGGCCGCAACAGATAATAGTCCAAACGTTCTTTGGCATGCTGCCAGTCTGTAATAAATTTGTGAATACCTACAGGAAGCAATGCCAAGGGCCAGTGGTATGCGCAGCGCCACGGTTGGGTTTTCACTTTCAACGCATTTTGATCATTGATCCGTCCGGATCGGTGCCAATTAATCAATTTTTCAATAAATTTGGCGCGAACTGATCTTCGAAAATAGTCAAAATTTGTCAGAATTTGACGGTAATGCCTGCGCCAGAAGGGTTGGCCCCAGATACGCCTAAAAAATCCACCGATAAACGGAATAAATCCCAGCATAAGAAATAACAGTGTTAATCCCTTGCTATTTTCAATTTTATGCTGGCAGCGCGTGTCGATCAGATTTCTGACCTTCCAGCCGATGACCGCGCTTTTTAAAATCGTAGACCATAAGCGCGCGCTATATAGGAGGCGCACATGATTGTGGGTAATATCCGGAATTGAATTGCGGTAGTTATCCTCCGCTGACTGTAACTCTATCAGCATATGGTTCATATCGGCAAATTCGTCTCTATGTGCGCTGATAAACCGCTCAAGAGTTTTGATATTTCCCCGGTCAAATTGAACAAGACTTCCGCGGGCGAGTCCGCTGAAAATTAATTTAAAATCTCCGGGACTCATCGGTAAGAATGGCAGAAGCGCAAGACCCGCCCGAAAATCGACAGCTGCCAACCCTTCAGAGGGTGTATCCTCGGAATTATTCCGTTTCAGGCAATTCGGTTGACTCTTCCAGGTGGACCATTCGTATTGTCTCGCAAATTCGTGCGCACCCATCTTATGCAGTAACGCCACAAATTGGTGCATAAATTCATATTTGGCCCGGTATTCCGGCGAACCTAATCTCTGGTTATCAACTGTCTTGCCTTTCATCCAGCGTTTCAATAGATCCAGGTGGTCATCCACTTCAAGGCGCCAGGTGCGGCCGTCCAGCCATTCGCTCAACTCGCCGCAACTGCCTAAAGTTTCATCAACAAACGTGGCGTAGATATCAACCACCGATGTTTCATCACCGAATTTTAGTTTTGTTCCACGGCGAATGAATTTTTGCCATAGGGCGCCAGCTCTCGCAGCCGCAGGATTGACTTGAAGTTGAAACGGTCCCTGAAAGCCGATCCAGTAGAGCGTATTGCGAAATAGTTGTGAGAAAACACTCGGAGGTATCAAAATTTTCATGGCATACACACCGCCCACTGTGAGAGCGCCTATTTCTCCATCCAAACTTGAAATATCCAGCACTTTCACACGATATACCTGTCCGGCAAATCCGCCTCCGACAAACCTATCAATCTTCAAACGAACATTGGCTTGGTTGACTTTTTCTACTCCTGTGACGACGTATTCCAATTCCGCGCCGGCTTCATAGCGCTCTAACCGCATCGGCCTATCCAAAGCTTGGCCTTGAAATTCCTGCTCTAGTTTCCAGTAAACATCCGTGGAATAATTGATGTCCATTTTTTCAGTCCAGACGTTTCGTTAAGCCAGTCAATAGTTATTTTCCAAAATGATTGCTAGTTAGTGCCGTTGTTTTGAAAATAGTGCGGATGGGCACCGATTGAAGATTGGTTGATCGGGCAAAATCGAAGTTAAGCTTTAAAACTCTAGATAATATCACATATTGGAAGATCTTTTTAGGATAAATATGGATAATTTTTGGTTTCTAAACTTTTTTAAATGCGGTTTTCGGGAAAAAGCAATAGGGGCATTCTTTCGGCGGTTCATCGGCATAGTGAACAT
This sequence comes from Desulfobacterales bacterium, assembly GCA_050121225.1. Classification (GTDB taxonomy): domain Bacteria; phylum Desulfobacterota; class Desulfobacteria; order Desulfobacterales; family JAFDCJ01; genus JAFDCJ01. The sequence continues at coordinate 1,708 of JASFJP010000181.1, read as the reverse complement.
ATCCGCATATCTGGCAGCGCCAGGCTGCTTTCCCGGGTTCTCCTATGACGTCGCTAGGTTCCATTTCACGATGAATCGGTAGTTCTTCCAGCGGCGGCATCACGGGTTGATAAACGTTCATGGCATAACCGGAAACAATATAGCGCTGTATTTCACTGGTGCCTTCATAAATTCGAAAAAGTCGCGCATCCCGTAGAAGCTTTTCAATTGGAAACATTTTTGTATAGCCGTAGCCTCCGAAAATTTGTAAGGCCTCATTGGCGACCTCAAGTGCCACTTCTGTTGAATAGAATTTAGCAATCGAGGCGGCAATCGTCGGGTCCAATCCCTGGTCGGCTTCCCAGGCTGATTTCCAAACCAGAAGTCGCGACGTTTCCACCTTTTGGAACATTTCGGCGATCTTGTGCTGAATCGCTTGAAAGTTAGCGATTTTTGTACCGAAAGCGCGGCGTTTTTTGGCATAGTCGATGGCGTATTCCATGGCTGAGCGCGCCGTGCCGACGGCAAATGCACCGATGGCCGGACGGGTGCGCGCAAATGTCTGCATGGCAAGTACAAATCCTTCACCCGGTGGTGCCATAACATTTTCTTTGGGGACTCTAACGTCCTTAAAATTCAGCCCAACCGTATTGGAGCCACGTTGACCGAGTTTGGGTATCTTCCTCCCGACGGTCACGCCCTTCCACTCTTTTTCGACCAGAAAGGCACAGACCCCTTCATGCTGAGATTCCGGATCGACGGTAGCAAAGACTGACATGTAGTCAGCAATACCTCCATTAGTGATCCAGTATTTGGTTCCGTTCAGAATATAGTTTTCCCCATCTCTTTCTGCTTTACAGCGGATGCTAGCAACATCGGATCCCATGGTCGGTTCGGAGGTTGCAAAGCAGATAAGCTTGAATTCATTTAAAATTTTTGAAAGATACTTTTGTTTAAGCGGCTCATTTTTTGAGAGCAGGAGCGGTTCCATTCCAAGGGAGTTATCAAAGATGGATGTGGCCAGTCCCGGACAGGCGGCAGCGAATTCTTCAGTCATAACCACATTATCGACTAATCCCCAACCTTTACCACCGTATTTCTTAGGAATTTCGCCGTTTATCAACCCCCCGTCATAGGCTTTCTTTAAAACCGGCACAGGGGTCTCATCGATCTCATCATAATACCAGGCTACGGGTAAAATTTCTTCTTTTGCAAACTTTCGCGCTTTTTGCTGCAATTTTATCTGTTCGGGAGTCAGGTTGAAATCTAACATGCAATACCTCCTGGGATAGTTAGTAAATACGGTTCTGTCTGCTATTGAAAAGGAAAACAATAAGTAAGGTGATAGTCAGCATTCGCGGCCCGAAGTCGCTCCGTCAAAAAATGAATTGACTGTGGGAACGGCTTCCCCTCCTACTGCAGCATGAGTGCGATCGATGGCTGGCAGGAGGCAGCACTGAAATGCGTTTTCTGCGGCAATATCGGTTTGGACGATTGATTTCCAGGCGGCATTCCGCAGGAACATCGATGATGACGTCAGTTTTTATACAAGATTGGTGTGTATAAATCAATATCTTTGGCGAAGGCCAGAATATTGAAACGGGGCGGGTTTCCCCCGACATGCGGTTTGATTTTCTCTTGACCATCCGGTAATCTCAGAGTATTTTGATATTTTAATTTTTTTGCTCTGCCTTCCGCTCTAATTCCTGATTCAGCGCTGCTTTATTGA
>JASFJP010000180.1:0-8331 GCA_050121225.1 Desulfobacterales bacterium | reverse complement strand
CCGGTAACGATTAACTCACCTTTGCCGCCAATCAAGGAAGCTTCAACATAAAGTAGTTCTCCACCAACCTGCGTCCAGGCAAGCCCCGTTGCCAAGCCAACCTGGCTGTTTTCCTGATCCATCTCCGGCACATAGCGGGGAACACCCAAATATTTTGATAAATTGCCTTTGGTTATCTGAAAATTTTTCCGATCACCCTCGGCAAGCTGCCGAGCAACTTTCCGACAAACGGAACCGATTTCGCGTTCTAAATTTCTCAGTCCGGCCTCGGACGTATATTCGGACACCATCAGCTGTAATGCACCCGAACTCAAAGAAAGAGTCTTTGATTTTAATCCGTTTTCTTTGATCTGCCGAGGAATAAGGTGCTTAAAAGCAATGGCTATTTTCTCTTCTTCGGTATATCCAGAAAGGGTTATGACCTCCATTCGATCGAGCAATGCAGAAGGAATCGTATCGGTGACATTGGCAGTAAGGATAAACATCACTTTAGATAGATCAAAAGGCAGGTTAAGAAAATGATCACTGAAAGCGAAGTTTTGTTCAGGATCCAGTGCCTCCAAGAGAGCTGAGGATGGATCGCCACGAAAATCAGCACCAAGCTTATCAATTTCGTCCATCATGAAAACCGGATTATTGACACCACATTGCTTTAACCCTTGCAATATGCGTCCTGGCAGAGCACCGATATAGGTTCGGCGATGCCCCCGAATTTCGGCTTCATCCCTCATACCTCCCAGGGACAAACGGATGAACTTACGCTTCATGGCGCGGGCAATCGACTGCCCCAATGATGTCTTTCCAACACCTGGAGGGCCGACAAAACAAAGTATAGGACCCTTCATCTTCGGATTGAGCTTGCGAACACTTAAATACTCCAGGATACGATCTTTAATTTTGTCGAGCCCATAATGATCACGGTTTAACGTTTTCTTGGCATTTATTATGTCAATCACATCTTTGGAACCCTTGCTCCAGGGCATGTCCACCAACCAGTCCAAATATGTGCGGACCACAGTCGATTCTGCTGAATCGGGATGCATTTGCTCCAATCGCTTTAGCTGTTTGGCGGCTTCTTTGTTTGCCTCTTTAGGCATTTTAGCTTTTTTTATTTTTCTTTTATATTCATCTAATTCCTGCGTTCGCTCGTCCTGTTCTCCCAGTTCCTTGTATATCGCCCGCACCTGCTCACGTAAATAATAGTCCCGCTGACTTTTTGATATTTCCTCTTTGACATCGGATTGAATTTTTGCCTGCATGGTCGACAGTTTCAATTCCCTGGAAAGAAGATCATTTACTTTCCTCAAACGGTCCAATGGATCTGTGATTTCAAGCAGAATCTGCGCGTCTTCAATTTTTAATTTAAGATTTGAAGCCACAAGATCAGCTAGTTTGCCAGGCTCCTCGATACTTTGCAAGATCGCGACAATATCTCCTGTAATTTCACCACGTATGGTCATGATCTTTTCAGTATGCTCTTGGACATTGCGCATTAAGGCTTCAATTTCCATACCAATATCTTCAACTTCATGTTCTGGTACTAGCTCAACCTTCACTCGGTAAAGAGCCCGCTTACGGAGATAGGAGATAATAGTTGCTTTGGCCAATCCCTGAACCAGAACCTTCATGCGCCCGTCGGGAAGCTTTAACATACGCAATACGCGGCTAATTGTACCGGTGTGAAATATTTCGTCCGTCGTCGGGTTCTCGATGGCTGGATCCTTTTGGGTTGCCAAAAACAAAAATCCCTCTTTACTCACAGCTTCCTGTACGGCACGCACCGATCTCTCGCGTCCTACAAATAGAGGCAAAAGCATATCTGTGAAAATCACTACATCACGGACGGGCATCAGGGGGAGAATTGAAGGTAATTCTAATTCTTTTTCGTCATCTTCGATAATGTTTATGAGATCGTCTTTGTCGGCTTCGGCCATTTTGGCTCCACTAAACTATTCTTCTGGTGCGATAAGTAATTTGACCGGGTCGCATGCAAGCACGCAGTCTATTGAGTGATTTCAAAACAGTTTTAGAATAACTTTATAAAATAATGCATAAACGTTTATTTACAATATTTCTTTGTTTTTTTTGAGAAACATGTCAAAATCATTGCAATGATCCGATTTCCATCGTCTATCGATTGCCGTGGGATCTCCAGGTGAAGACTTGTTAGAAAACAGCTATTGGCGGATGCTGGATAGTGAAATAAACGTCTGGAAATACTAAGGTTTTGAAATGTTGCCGTATATAATGGAGTTTTTCGCTTTTGTGTTTGGCTTGTGTATTGGAAGCTTTTTGAATGTGTGTATCTACCGCTTACCGGTTTCCAAATCAATTGTGCATCCAGGTTCCATGTGCCCCAGTTGCGCCACGCCTATCAAATTTTACGATAATATGCCGATTATCAGCTATTTGTTGCTTCAGGGGAAATGTCGTCAATGCAAAACTAAGATCCCGTTACGCTATCCTATCATAGAACTGTTGGGAGGACTATTTGCCTTGGGAAGTTATCTGAAATTTGGTCCTTCCCTTGATGCAATTATTTATTTCGCATTTATCGCCAGCTTGTTGGTCGTCACCTTCATTGATCTGGATCATCGAATCATTCCGGATCGTATTACCCTCCCCGGCATCCCAGTCTGTCTGGCTGCCAGTTTAGTTCTCTCGAATATCACTTTTTTAGATTCGTTACTCGGTATCATTGCCGGTGGTGGAAGCCTGCTTCTAGTCGCGTGGACGTACAATCTGATTACAAAAAAAGAAGGGATGGGGGGCGGCGACATCAAATTGCTGGCAATGATAGGAGCGATCATCGGTTGGAAAGGGGTTCTTTTCACTATATTTACATCCTCCCTGGTGGGAACCTTGACTGGATTGGCCGTTATGGCTCAAACTCGCAAAGGCATGAAGTTGGCCGTACCGTTTGGCCCTTTTCTTTCAATCGGCAGCATTGCGTATATTTTTTTCGGGCCCCAGCTAATCATATGGTATGTGAATCTTTTAAGGTGATTGAAAATTGATGCCAAATGAATTAATTCTATGCCTGACAGAATTTTTTCGGTACGTCTAAATCGTGGTTAAAAAAGCGTATTGATATAAACCCTATCGTACCGGCTTGGCCGGGTTAGGACTGTAATGAGAGTAGCCATCGTTGCCGATATTCACGGGAATTTCGACGCCTTCCAACAAGTACTAAAAGACATTGATAAGTCCAGAATTGATTCGATCATTAGTTTAGGAGACAATATCGGGTACGGACCGGAACCAGATCGTGTTATTCAGGAAATCCAATCTCGGGAGATTCCCTCCATCATCGGCAATCATGAACTAGCCGTTAATGATCCTGACTATTTGAACTGGTTCAATCCGGTTGCTCGAAGATCACTGATTAAAACACGTGACATGCTGAGCGAGCTATCCCTTCGCTTTATTGCCGAACTCGAACCTTATCGTGTTGACCATAAATGCCGTTTTGTCCACGGCTTTCCGCCTGACTCGTCTCTAATCTACTTTTTCCAAGTGTCCGATACTCACAAAAAAGAAGTATTAGATGAAATGCCTGAGCGGCTCTGTTTTGTAGGACATACGCATGCACTTGAAATTGTTGAATATAATGGCGAAGATCTCGAGTATAGTGATCTATCCGAGGGTCTTGTGCCTTTGGAAGCTGACAAGCAGTACATCATCAATATTGGCAGTGTCGGACAGCCCAGAGACGGCAACAATAAATCAAAATACGCAATCTGGGATTCTGCGAAAAATATCGTCGAAGTCAAGTTCATAGCATATGATATCGCCACCGTGGTTCAAAAAATCAAAGCGGCCGGCCTCCCGGAAAATCACGCCCAAAGACTCTGGTAATCCCTAAATTCATGTCATGAAAAAAATCGGCAAATATAGAATACGTGGTCTGCTCGGCGGTGGCGGAATGAGTTCGGAGAAACCAGCCGAACGGATCGTCCATCGCGCATAATTAAGTTGGATAAAGCAATCGCCTACACGCGCCAGACTCTCTGCGGATTGGCGTGCCTCCATCATACCGGTCTAGTGCACAGAGATATAAAACCGTTTTAAGGTCAATCCTAAAAATGCAAAATGCTTTTTTCGCATCGATGAAGTGTGGCGGCTACCCACCATCGACGAACTCATATCTCTACTGACTGAAACACCCCATGGAGAAGATTATTGCATCGAACATGTTTTCGATTTGCAGCAGAGGTCTCTTTGGAGCGCGGATCGAAGGTCCTTTACAGCTGCCTGGTATGTCAGTCTAGATATGGGATTTGTTTCCTGGCAAGATTTCACTGCATTTCACTATGTTAGAGGAGTTAGTAGGTTTTCGCACTAATCGCAGGTCACTTTTAATTTTCCTTGTGATTGAGCAACGCCAAACCCAGATCCAAGGCCGTGCGGTTCAATTCCAAAAAATCGGCCGGGATACGGGTTTCGAGAACTTTCATAATGGATTCCGGCTGCACCAACTCGGTTAAGCTGACGACCACACCCAGCATGCAAATATTTATAACAATAGGTTTGCCAATCTTTTCCATTACGGTTTCTGATATCGGTAATTCCCTCTGCTGCGCATCAACTTTTCGCTCTATTTTAACATAACGACTATCAGTGATCAGAAGACCACCGGGGCGAATGATGGGATAAAATTTATTGTAGGCCTCCTGGGTAAGGCAAACCAGCACGTTGGGCTGTATCACCTTGGGATAGTGTATCGTTGAATCCGAAATGATGACATCCGATCGTGTGGCACCGCCTCGGGCTTCCGCACCATATGACTGTGACTGCACCGCATTCAGGTTTTCATATAACACGGCTGCCTCAGCCAAAATAATTGCCGCTGTGATAACTCCCTGCCCCCCCGAACCCGAAAAAACCATTCTGTATCTTTCCATCGCTAGCGCCCTTTCATGGCATTTTCAACAATTCTCTCATATTCGCCACAGTATTCAGGTCTCTCCTTTTGCACAAAGATGCCTCGCTCAATCAATTCTGGATTGTCTTTTTTTGCGTTGGAGTCGACGGGGGTTGTATTTTGCTTATACCACTTCACCATATCCACCGCGTCACCGGCTTTGTTCTTGCGGCCGAAGTAGGTTGGACATTGGGATAAGATCTCCACCACTGAAAAACCCTCGTGAAGGATTGCTTTTTTTGTTATCTCAGTTAGCTGCTGGATATGATAGGTTGTGGTGCGAGCCACAAAGGTAGCGCCTGCGGCCTTTGCCAATTTGACAACATCAAAACTGTTATCAATATTGGTAAAGGGCGCCGTGGTGGCATGGATGCCGGCACCGGAAAGGGGAGAAAACTGCCCGCCGGTCATGCCATATATCCGATTATTCATTACGATTGCCGTAATATCGATATTTCTGCGAGCGGCGTGGATAAAATGGTTTCCCCCGATCGCTAGAGCGTCGCCATCCCCCATGGGTACAATCAGGTTTAACTCCGGTCGACTGAGTTTTACACCGGTGGCAAAGGCTAGTGCACGACCATGAATCGTGTGCAGAGTGTGGAAATCGACATAGCCGGTTATTCTTGCCGAGCAGCCAATTCCGGATACCATAACGATTTCGTTTTTACTCATCCCCAGTTTTTCAATGGCTTGGAGCAGTCCGTTCAAAACCATCCCATGGCCACATCCGGGACACCATAAATGCGGGAAAAAGCGTTCTCTTAAATAATCTCTGATTGCCATGGTTCAGACCCCCTTTCCCTGGATCAACCGCAAAATGTTCATAATATCTTCGGGGGTGATGAAAACCCCGTCGATGCGGTTGGCCAAAAACACTTTTCCGGGTTGATCCACAGCCAATTTCACCGACTGCATAATCTGGCCCATATTGAGTTCCACAACGATAATCGACTTCGCTTGCGCGCATTTTTCACGCACGATGTCGGCCGGAAATGGCCACAGTGTCTGCAACTCAAGCAAGCCGATTCTTTCTCCTCTGAGGCGCCTGTTCTCCACCACATGTCGTGCCGATCGTGCGGCAGATCCGTATGAAATCAGCAGATGTTCTGCATCCTCTAAGTAGTATTCTTTGTAACGAGCCATCGTGTTCGCCCGGTTTTCGATCTTGTCCACCAAGTGTCGCAACAACCCATGCACAGCTCGGGGCTCACTGGACGGGAAGCCCCACATGTCGTGTACCAAACCGGTGACATTGTAACGATGCACTCCGCCGAAATCCGACATAGGTAGACGGCCATCCTCTCTCGGCAAATATGGATGATAATCGACACCTTCCCTTACGGATGTCCTTAGCCTTTCGACCAAGGGAATTTGCCCATCTTCGGGTATTACGAGGCGTTCACGCATGTGAGCGATCACCTCATCATATAATAAAATGACAGGCGTACGATAGGTTTCCGCCAGATTAAAAGCTTCAACCGTAACCGCAAAAACATCTTGGTGATTGGAGGCCGTTAGCGCAATAATTGCATGATCTCCATGGATTCCCCAGCGGGCTTGATTAACGTCTCCCTGACTTCCATGGGTGGGTATTCCTGTGGAGGGACCACCGCGCTGAACATCGACAATCACACATGGGATTTCCGCCATAACCGCATAACCGAGAGCTTCTTGCATCAAAGAAAAGCCTGGGCCACTGGTAGCGGTCATGACCTTGCGACCTGTCAGCGAGGCACCAATAATCGCACACAGTGATGAAATTTCATCTTCCATCTGAATAAATTTCCCACCGACTTGGGGAAGTCTATAGGACAGTTCCTCAGCAATTTCTGAGGATGGCGTAATCGGATAACCGGCAAAAAAGTCAAGTCCGGCATACAAAGCGGCTTCAACACAGGCTCCATTGCCTTGGATAAATTTAATATGGTTGTCCATCACGATCCCCTATTCTTCTGATTCTATTTCGATCGCAAAATCCGGGCACCGGAGTTCACAGAGCCTGCAACAGATACAGTCTTGTGGCTTCATCGCTATGGCCTTGTCCTTGTCATCTAATTCCAGGACGTTTTTAGGACATAGTTCCACACATATGCCGCAACCTTTACACCAATCCCGATTAATATGATGTTGCTTCAGCTTTGGTTTCCCCATGAGTGATCCTTCTCAACCCTATCACAAATCCTCTCTCAGGCAGCACAATTTAAATCAGAAACTTCGAGTTTGCAAATTTTTACAAATAGTTGATTGCCTTGATAAAGTCAAGCAAAACAGCTGTCGACGCAATTGCACTATTCCATTTTGTTTAATTTAATTGGGTCCATGTGGAATTTTTATTCATCGGAGATGATGATTTCTAACAAACTAAGGCTCATCGCAATTACATCTTTGACAATCCGCTATCTTTTTTAATATGCTTAATAGAGGTTACGGCTATCTTCGCATCAATTGCAATACCCCCCCCTCACGGAGTCTAAAAACGATTGAAGAAAATAGCGCTAGTTTTCTTGATCACGATTGTGCTATTAGGCGGTGCCGCTGTCATAGTGATCGTCGATATTTGGCGCTATGCCGATCAACCTCTTGCTGATGATGCCAGCCCGATTGTCGTGAATATCCGTCCGGGTCAATCCTTAAAGGCAACCGCAACCGCCCTGCACCAGGCAGGCGTCATTGAAAGCCCCTTCCGCTTCATCCTTATTGCCCGCCTAAAAAAATACGACACCAATCTGAAGGCGGGAGAATATCCGTTATCCAAAGCAATGTCGCCGAAAGAAATACTGACGACAATGGTAAAAGGAGCAGTTAAGCTTTATAAACTGACCATCCCTGAAGGATATAACATCTATCAAATTGCCGATTTAGTTGCCGCCGCCGGTCTGGGAATTCAGAGCGATTTTATCAGAGCAGCAACAGATACCAATTTCGTACACAAAATAGGGCTGAACGCAGATACCTTTGAAGGCTACTTGTTTCCGGATACCTACCTCTTCCCCAAAGACGTAGGCCCTAATAGTATCGTTTCAACCATGGTGAGTCGGTTTAAATCGGTCTTTAATCTTAAATGGGAAGCCCGGGCTGAAGAGCTAGGATTCTCTGTGCATCAAGTCGTTACCTTAGCTTCCATTATCGAGAAAGAAACCGGGGCGGCCTTCGAACGGCCGATAATATCATCCGTTTTTCACAACCGTCTGAACAAACGGATGCGTCTCGAATCGGATCCAACCGTTATTTACGGTATAAAAAATTTCGATGGCAATTTAACCCGCAAACATCTTTCCACCCCGACACCTTACAATACCTACAAAATACGTGGACTACCTCCAGGCCCCATAGCAAATCCAGGGCGTGAATCCCTGAAAGCCGCCCTTTACCCGGTAGATACCGCTTTTCTCTATTTTGTAGCC
>JASFJP010000179.1:0-8338 GCA_050121225.1 Desulfobacterales bacterium | reverse complement strand
GACGCCGTCGGGGAAGATCGAAATCTATAGCAATCAAATTGCGGCGATGAACAATGATCGGATTCCGGAAATTCCAAAATACATCGAACCTTGGGAAGGTCCAATGGATCCACTGGTTGAGACATACCCGATTCAGCTTGTCACCCCCCATGCACGCACACGGGTTAATTCGCAGTTTGACAACATACCGCAATTGAAAGAAAAGAGCGATGATTCCATCTGGATAAATACAGCCGACGCTGAAGTCCGCGGTATTTCTAACGGTGACACCGTGATTGTCTATAATGGCCGCGGTAAACTGCGCTCTATCGCGAGGGTTACCGATCGTATCATGCGCGGTGTAACCAGCCTGGATGCAGGAGCCTGGTATCAACCGGACGCCACCGGAGTTGATGACGGCGGCTGCGTCAATGTGCTCACACGTGATGCGAAATCTCCATGTGGCGCTTTTCCTTCAAACAGCTGCCTGGTAGAAATCGAACCGGATAAAGATTAGCGATGGTTTCATAGGTATTCGTGCCAAAGCCGTTCCAACCTATCGACAAAATTCATTTCTGTTGTACTATTACTGTATGATTGATCGCCCAAAAAGTTGGAAATCCAAGGTCTTGAAATCATTCTCTCTTTCCCTAAGTAACAAAATTAATATAGAACGGAATTCTTGCTTTTCAGTCTTCGAATTTTCGAGATTATCAATATTTTGAAAGGACAGGGATCAACCATTTCGATCTCTGCACAAACGCTATGAAAAAAACACACATCGTAATTGGCATTCTGGCAAGTCTATTTTTGGTGGCTATCATCATCGTTGCTCTTTTGCCCGGTATGGTATCCAGCAATATGATGAAGCCATTTGTTCTTCAGCAGATAAATCAGCGAGTACCGGGGCAGCTTCAACTGGAGGCATGGTCATTAGGCTGGTTTAGCGGTATCGAGGGCAAGGGAATCATTTATGATAACCGACAGGATGATCTGCTTGTCAAAGTTGCCGGGTTGAAGACCAGTAAAGGACTTTTCGGGTTGATCACAAAAATGGATAATCTTGGGACCGTCGAAATTACCGACCCCGCAGTATACGTGCATCTTGCGGAAAAAACAGCAGACCAAAAACCTGATAGGCCGGCTCCTGAACCTCAACCCAAGGGGATACCCGAAGAAACCGGCAAGGCGGCGTTGCCGGCCTTCTACGGACAACTCCTGATTTCAGGGGGATCAATTTATACTGTGCAGGAAAACCAGGGAGAAAAAACGGTCGCTAAAGATCTCAATCTCGTGCTGGATGCCTCCGGACCAAAAAATCCTCTAACATACCGTTTTTCAACCGATTCCGACGACAAAAGCGGCCGAGCATCCGGCGAAGGAACGTTGGCGTTCTCGCCAGATGATCCATTGAATATCGAAAAAATCCAGGCGGATGCAAAACTGGTTGTTGAAAACTGGGAACTGGAAGATATCTTGGCAATCGTGGCCTCACGTGCCGGAATTCCATTGGGCAAAGGTCGATTAAATGCTCAGCTCTCGTTTACCGGTAAACCATCGGAACGTCTGCACTTATTAAGCCGCATAGCCATCGATGAACTTAAAATGTGGGGCGGACCGTTGGGCAAGGACACGCCTGTCTTAAAGGGAGTGTCCATTGATTTTGATGCCACCCAATCCAACGATATGTTATCGTTGGATAACCTGGACTTTCGCTCTTCATTTGCAGACGGATCGGCTAAAGGACGGTTGGATAGTCGTGGACAACGTCAGTTTACAGGGAATGCAAAAATAAATCTGGTGGAAGTATTTAGCCAGCTGCCCAGTACGTTGCAGCTTCGCGAGGGCACCCGGCTATCTCAGGGCAAAATAGATCTATCCGCAAATGTTGAAACCTCCCAGGATGTAACCTCCTTCGATGCCAAGGCTAGTATCGATCAATTGCAGGGGATCAGCAACGGGAAGAAACTCTCTTGGGACAAGCCCGTTACCATAGATGCCCGGGGTGAAAAACGCTCAGAGGGATTGAAGCTGGAAAATCTTTCTCTTAAGTCAGCATTTTTAAATGCAACCGGTCAGGGGGACCTCAGCAATATGCAGGTCGACCTATCAGCCGATCTCCAAGCAGCCCTGAAAGAGTTACGCAAATTTATCCAGATCAAGGAGTGGGATGGCGGCGGCAAGCTGAATCTGAACCTTGCATTCAATGAAAAAGCCAAAAATCTCCGTACCGCAAAATTAAATGTCGATGTCAATGACTTTGTATTAAATCGTAACAACAGGAGCATTCTCCCCAAGCAGAATGTCCACGCCGACATCAACACAGACGTCACCCCCAGCAGCACCTTCACAAGCAGCACCTTTTCCCGACCGGTGGTAAACATTCAATCAACCCTTGCCAGCATTAAATTTACTGCAGCACAGCTGGCTTTAAACTCGGCAAACGGGCTGCCGAATGCGACCGATCTCGATCTGGACGGCAATGTGAATCTACAACAACTCACCTCTTTGCTGCAAAATCTCAAAATCCTTACACCAAATACCCAACTGGAAGGGCAGTCAAACATTCGATCCAGCGGCTCGATGAATGAAGGTAAGCTCGAGCTGAAAAAAACCACAGTGGATACCGAAAAGTTCGTTTACCGGCAGGACGAAAAAACCATTCGCGAGGACCGCCTAACCTTGACCACAAAAGGAAACGTCAATTTCAACGCTAAATCTATTTACCTCGCACCGATCGACATCAACGGGCAGGCAGGCACGATTCGGATTCCCGAACTGAAAATTGCCGATTGGTCGAATGCTCAAAACGACATGAAAACCCAGGCCACTGCAAACCTGGATCTTGCCAAGCTGACAAGTTCATATGGCGATTTTATTGCGCTTCCCCCGAAAACGAGTGTTTCCGGCAAGGGAACGTTTAACTTCGATATGGATTTCTCGGATCCCAAAACACAGTATCTAAAGCTCCAAGGCAACATGGCGCCTTTTGAGATGGCATCTGAAACCTTGCCAAGCATCTCGGAAAAAAATGTCAAAATAAATGCGGATGTCAAACGCAGCCCGGACGGTAAGCATATGACCATCGAAAAAATTCAAGTCGACTCAAACGCCTTGGCTCTTGACGCCGATGGGAAGATGGATCAAGTGGGCAAAAAGCAAGTCCTGGAGGCTCAGGGAACCATGGGGCTGGATATGGCACTAGTCTCTGATTTTCTGAAGAAAACCGGAAGACCGCCGGTCGAGTTGTCAGGCGGAGAAAAGCGACCGTTTCGCATCAAACTGGTTTCCACCGAAGACGGCTGGCAGGATCCTCTCAAACACTTGGAATTTTCCGGGGCGCTGCATGTGAACTCAGTAACAGCGTATGGCCTCAAGCTTACACCCAATGACGTGCCGATAAGAGTGGCCAATGCAGCCGGGGATGCCGCGCTCAACTCGCCGGCTAACGGTGGTCAATTGTCTCTGCAACCGATCATAACTATGGGAAAGGAGCCGTATGTTCTCTCGTTTACGAAAAACTCCGATATTTTAAAGGATGTTCAGGTTACCCAGGGCCTGATTGATGGACTGCTGGCCAATATCCATCCCCTGTTTAAAAACGCCGTCATCCCAGACGGGATCATCGACCTTCACATGAAGAATTTTTCCTTGCCACTATCAGAAAAGGGAATTAATAGCGCATCATTTGCCGGGACTCTGGGTTTAAATGGCATCAAACTGAATTCAACGCCATTTTTGTCTGGCTTGCTTTCGATGATGAAAATCAACGAACGAGAACTGCTTCTTAACGATCAGAGCATCGATTTTACCGCCAAAAACGGTAGGGTCGAATGTTCGCAAATTACGATCGATGCCGGAGGTTATCCCTTAACCATGCAAGGTTCTATTGGATTTGATAAAACCCTAGATTTCATTGCAGGTGTTCCGGTGACGAAACAAATGGTAGGCAAAGATGCCTATCAATATCTGCAGGGAACCACAATCAAAGTTCCAATCTCCGGGACGGTATCAAAACCCAAAGTTGATCAGACAGCATTTCAAAGTGCCACTGGAGATCTGATGCAGCAAGCCCTGCAGAAGAACGTTCAAAAGGGGGTTGAAGGCCTGCTGCAGAATCTCCTCAAAAAAAATAAGTAACTTCCATGTGATATTATCGCAAAAAGTCTAATTCATAAAACTGAGCAGCTACGGCGTATAAGTACCGCCGCCGTCTTCAGGTCCCCAGAGAAAGGGGGTGTGAGGTATAACCACGATTTGATTGTCTGCTTTAAATTTAAAGGCGGTTTCTCGAATACTTGAGTAGTAGACCCCCACCTTACTGCCATACGGATCGAGAATATTGGCACCAAACCTATTATATCCGTAGTCCTCCCAGATCCAACGAATCATTTCTTTAAATTCTTCCGTATCCGGCCCAACTTCCCGCCACACTCTGGAATCCATCTCAAATTTTGGGTCGATTCCAAATACGACATAGGGTTGCGATTTATAACCGTAATAATAGTATCTGTAAGTCGTTGGTGCCTGATTGGTCTCAAAAGCGAGCTGAACTTCGGAATCACGTTGCAATTTGCCATACTTTGCAGAGCAGCCCACGATAGACGGCACCACAAGCACAAAAAAAACAACCGCGACAGTGTTCGATAACCATCTGTATTTATATAATATATTATGAACTATCTTCATAATTGACCGCTCCTAATGAATTTAAACCTATGTCTTAAGATGAAAATATATTCATACCCGTAAATTTTCCAATTTGGTTGTCTACAAAGCCCAAGTGACGTCTCTTGGAATAGGCGTTGACGTCACTAACTTAAGTTTTTAAGATAACCACGTTTTCCAGTTTCAACAGTTAGGGTAATGCGATTGCCTGTAAAGTCAAGGCAGCTCAAAATGATTCCTGTATGCAACTAATTACACAATTATTAGCGATAAGTTTCTTAACACGGTGTCTCAAAATGCAGTACGATCCATTTAATGAGCTGATTTGTTATCAAAATAAAAAGGCCCATTCGCTTGCATAGATTTTGCATGCTTTTATCTTCAAATATTTGTGGCGTTGTCTTTTGGGGGTTTTATTTTTTTATCAGCTTGCTGGAACCACTCGGCTGAGCTCAACATGTTAGTAAACATCGGCATATGACGCCTTGGATTGATAAACACATTTAGGTACGTAAATTATGTTCTATTCACTGCACAATTTGTTAAGTATAAAAAAAGAAGTTAAATTGACCACTTACAATCAGCAATCAAGCAGATATGAGATCATTGCTGGACTGTATTCCCTTCTGAATAAATTGACCGAAGATCAAAGATTCTCCTTATTAAAACTGTTGATCCAAGATAAGTCTACTGAATATTTGCTTAAATTAATTATAGATCTTTCCGATAACCAAAAATTGGTACTGATGAACCAATTGGAGGAAATCACATCCAAGCCCGCTAAGTATGACAGAAGGAAATATCCCAGAAAAGACTGTTTAATTCATGCCAGAATGAGCGTGAAAGGCCGGATCAACAGTTGCTTCATATTGGACATCAGTCCCTATGGAGCATTTATAGACACCAGTGACGGTTTTTCCCTGGGGCAGTCGGCAAAGCTGGCATTTTCTTCGCCCGATAACGGTAAACATTTAATCTTGACTTGTGAATTTGTTTGGTCTGAAAAACAGGGGGTGGGGCTAAAATTCAATCATCTTACCCCGAAGCAATTGAATAGTATCCGAACATTTGCCGAAAATAAACAAACCGTGTATAAGATAAACAGTTAAAGTGATCCAGATAAAGCGTCTAAAATTTGACATAGTTTATCAAAATCTCTGGACAAGTTCCGTGATGATGCTCTCTGAAATTCCTTTAGCGTAAAGCAGGCGGTAAATTTTGTTCCTTTTTTTCAGCGGATCTTTTTCTCTTTCAAATTTTTTTAAGTTTTTTTTAAGAACTCGTTTGGCTGCCTCTCGTTCGTCGGATTCGGAAACGCTTTTGTAAAGAATGTCAGTTATGCGCTCGCCCTTTAATCCTTTCCGGTTAAGCTCGATTTGAATTCGCTTTTTACCGTAACCCCTTCGTTTGGATTGTCGTATGAACACCTCGGCGGTTCGATCATCATTGAGATAGTCTAATCGGGCACACTCAGATATAACACGGGAAATGACGTTTCTCTCGAATCCTCTCTGCTTCAACTTCTGGGTAAGTTCATACTCAGAATGATCACGTCTGGTAAGTATCCGAATGGCCGTATTGAATACCTTTTGATAGGATGCGTTTAATGGTGCATTCTCTCTCACGGGTCTGTATACAGTCTCTTTTCCACTATTTTATTGATCTTGAGGTCCTGTTTGCTGTTATGCTCCTTTATACGCGAGTTTCACGCCTCCGTGAAACGGCTTATCTTCAAAGCCGGTAGAACTTACTTGAGCTTTCGGGGTAACAGTACTCATTAAATTTCACGGAAAATTCAGGTAATAGGTCTGTCGTTATGTCGCCGCGGGTAACCTCGGTCTCCTGATGTCATATCCGTCCTCACGCAGCATCTTGCTAATTCCATGCACATGCGGGGCACCGACAAAGGCTAGGGCACGCCCTTGCATAAGATATGGCTGCATTCTCTTATAGAATATTTCATCACGATGATCGATAACAGATTGATGGCGGCTTGGAAATCGCAGTCCTTTTGATCTCAATTTTTGCAAATCACCGCAAAGGTAGCAATCCACATAATCGTGTGCCAATTCATGCCACTGGTCAACCTGATCGAGGAAATAAACAATTCTTTCCTTGGAAAGATTTTCCAAGACCTTTATCTGCTCTTCGATAGTTTCAAGATAAATGATAGATTTGTCTAGTTCTCGGGCAACATGGTAACCCTCCATATCCACCGAGTATTTCCATCCGTTCGCTTTGAGGTAGGACGACCAGATGGTAAAAAACGCCAACCAGGGTTTCATTCCCTTAACCATTTCATACACTGGATTTTCCACTCGGAGCTTGCGCAGGTCTACAATAAATAACAAATTCTTATTGCGGCATCGCGGTGCAAGCTTAGCCGTGATTTTGTCGATTGTTTTTCGATCAAGATCATCAAATAAGTGCTCGTTGTTATCGTGATCAAAACCGCAGTTGACGACTTGCTCCATAGCTTTCTGATCCAAAGGGCCCTCGAATATGACTGTGCGTGCGTCTTTTATGCACCGGTAAAGCGATGTTTTGAAGCTGAAAGGAAAGAAGTGAGCTGTGCCGACAAGGTGGGATTTTTTGTTTTTTTTCTTCACCTCCCAAATCATTTTTAATTCTTTTTCCTTGGTTCGTCGCCAGAACATGCGGTCCTCAACAATATCTGAAATGCATCAATTTCTTTTGTATCGATAATATCGCGTTTAAGAAAGAATTTTTCTTGAGCACGAGTTCACACATTTCATATCTGTGAGTAGGTTTGCCGCCCCATTTTTCCTTAAAGCGCCGGACGCCATCGTTTACGCCAAGTCCTAAATGGATATAACTCTTGTTGCATTCCTTACTCAATTTAATTAGTTCGAACAACAAGAGATCAGAGGCTCCAAGCACATAGTTCTTTTTTGAATGGCACCCAATAATATAATTGGCAAAGTTTTTTGCTGCAAGATCCACCACATAAAATGCCGCCAGTTTATGGTTAGAATCTCGTGCATTTAAAACTAAGGATTGATCATTCCGTTCAACAAAATGCGGCATTTTGTGCAGTAGGTCTGCGACTTGGACCGAGGGGCGAATCCTGTCCTTGAATTCCTGTATCAGTTCCTGATGGCCATCATCCATGTTTCTGGACCGTTCAACGTTCAATACGAACGCTGATTTTCTTAAATTGCGTCTTAGGCTGCTGCGGATAGCGGGCAAATGAGCATCCAGCGTATAGTAAAAATCGCTTTCTCTTTCTTTGCACGTTGCGCTAAATGCTGGTGACAATTCAGGTGCGATAAGCGACAGCAATGTCGGCTGGAAGGTTTTGGTTAACGAATTTAAAAACGCTTCAAATTCTTCTGTTGTGAAATTCTTGCGGAGAGGGTATCCAATTACAATCAACCACTTTTCTTTGCAACAGCAAAAATAATCATCAATAAGATAAGGTACGCCATCAGAAAGGCTTGTGATTAAACCGATGGAATGCTCCGGAATATAGGCATTGGATAAGATGTAGTTTTCTTCCTCTGAAGTGAGCATGAGGTAGATAAGATAAAGATTATTTAAATCCTAACTTCCGCATATCAGAAAAATGATCTATTGCTGCATCGGATAGTGTCGTAATTTTTTGACCGCTTAATAATCCATAATAGTATATCCGAGCAACATTTTCCAGCAGTTCGGTATTTTTCAAGGC
>JASFJP010000178.1:0-8365 GCA_050121225.1 Desulfobacterales bacterium | reverse complement strand
TCGGGCAACATCTTCGGCAAATGTACGACAATCCGGAGCACCGCAAGCGCCACAGTCAGCTCCTCGAAGAAGCTCCAAGGTGTTTTCGATCTCCTGCAAGAGTTCAATGGATAATGCCTCTTTTTGAGCCCCGAATAAGTTGATCAATTTAGCGGGTCTTTTTTCCGTCTGAAATTTTCCTTTTTCGTACATACGCAAAATATTTTCACGGGGCAATCGCCGGCCGAGGCCGAATGTTTTGACCATTTTTTGGGCGGCACTTTTGGCAATATACTTGTCTATAGCTGTCAAAACACCTCCCAGACACCCTTCGCGGCAGGTTCTAAACTCGATGTATTCAATATCCTGAAACAGCCCCATTTCAATTTTTTCAAGATAGGTGATGGTTTCGCTAAGCCCGGAAACCGCCAGCGACCGATCGATATCCATTTCCGCAATCTCACCACCGGACATGGCCCACATCGATGCATTGCCGGTGGCGCAGGTTTCGTATTCAAATCGAGTTTGGTAAAAGGGAATTACCTCCGATTGCTTAATTTGTTCAACGTGCCGGGCCAATTCCGGGTAGATATCATTGATTCCTAATGCAATTTCAGGAATAGTCGGGTGATTTCCCGCTTTGCCGTATTCCGATCCGTTCTTGGTGGGGCATGGATTGATGTAGTACAACGCGACCTTTTCACCCGTTTCCATATAATACGGTATAATGTGCCGCTTCACTTCCCTTGCCATGAGAGCTACCGGTCTCAATACGGGAATGACATGCGGCATAAGGCTTGGAAACTGAAACGCGATCAGTCTTACCACCACCGGGCAGACCGGCGAAATGAGCGGCCAAGGCACCTTTTTTGATTCGCGATTGCGTCTTATGAATTCTTCGCCGGCGCATTGAAATATTTCAAGAAAATACGACATGTCAACGGTGTGCTGAAATCCCATATGCCTCAGTCCCATCAGAATATCCTTGGGCATGACGCCCGGAAATTGGGCATAAAGCACGGGGGAGACCAGGGCAATGGCGACATGATCATTTTTGAGTGCTCCGGGTCCCGCTGATTCTGCACTTACGGCACCGGCGCTGCAAACTCGGATACATTCTCCGCACCCGATGCACTGATCGACGATGCGAATGGTTTGTTTGTTTTTAATTCGAATAGCTTTTGTCGGGCATGCACGCAGACATGAGGCATGCTTGACGCATAGATGATCGTCGAAACGGACGAAACCTGAAGACTTTTCCGTATCCTTCAACCTGAGTCACCCCCTTTATCGATATAAAACACCATTCGAACAAAGGTTCCATGACTTTTTTCAGAATCGACCGTGATTTCATCGGAATTTTTTTTCATATTTGGCAGCCCCATTCCGGCACCGAATCCCATTTCTCGATGTTCATCAGAGGCCGTGGAAAATCCGGCTTGCATGGCCTTGTCAATATCGACAATACCCGGACCGTCATCGGATAATTCCATGATAATTTTATCGCTGTCGATTCCGAAGCTCAAAGAGCCATCTCCGCCATGCATCACAACATTCATTTCACCTTCGTAACCGCAGATCGCCACTCTGCGTATCAGGTAAGGGTCAAAGTTAAGGGATTTGAGAAGATTCTGAATCTGGATTGACGCCTCACCGGCGCGAATGAAATCTCTTGACTTAATGTGAAAATTTTTCCTTAAACCGGTCATAGCAGAAAGCACGTTTATTTTAAGTTGTAAAATCCATCAAGCGGACTATTTGCCGTTTCACTTCAGGTCTGCCTTTTCTGGGGAAGGAATTGATGACAGTACCTTACATTGTAGCTTTATTAACGCGGGTAATCGGGTGATTAAAAAGGAAAGAAGCCGTTGCCTAAACAATTGCTTACCATTCGAATGGCCGGGTGCTTGGGTATTCCGTCTACCGTCTACCGTCCAGACCGGTTAGTTTACAAGCATGCAGCCTACCGCACGACACAAACATTGAATACGGACTCGATATTAGCGGCAACGCCTGCCCTTCGGCCAAATCGATGACCTCTTTAGGCGGTGTCTTACCTCTAACAAAAACAACGGCCCCAACACCCGCCACCATCGCTGTTCTGATTACCTGAATGGTTGTCAGCCCTGTCAGGAGAATGCATCCTTCGGATAATCCGGCAAGAATGTCGCTCATCAGGTCACTGGCACCACAGGTATTGATTTCTTTATCTAATTCATGGTCCCCTACCAGGACCTTCGCATCCAATGCATCAACAATTTCTGACAGTTTCATTTACTTCGCCCAATGCGACAAACGGTTTAATTTCGGTTTTACATCACGACAGCAGTATCAGTTTCGAGAAGTATAGGATAAAAGGCATTCAAGTGTCAAGGTTGCCGGTTGTTGAATTTTTCGTATCCAGTTTTATACAAACAGCGGAACAATTTCGAAGCGCTGCACATCAATCAACCCTTTGTCGGTGAGTTTCAATTCCGGAATAACCGGTAATGCCAGAAATGACAGGGTCATAAACGGGTTGATTAATTTGGAACCTAAATCATGCGAAACCTCAATAAGCCGGTCAACTCCCATACGAACCTTGTCAAGCGGTTCCAATGACATCAAACCCGCAATGGGGAGCGATAAATTCGCTAACAACTTGCCGTCAGAAACGGCGGCCAAGCCGCCGCCCATTTCTGCTATAGCTGTCAATGCCGTTTTCATGTCTTCATCATTTGTACCGACTACAATTATATTATGCGAATCGTGTGCGACGCTGGATGCAAGGGCGCCTTTTTTAATGCCCAATCCCTTAACAAATGCTTTTCCGATGTTCCCTGTTCCTTTATGCCGTTCAACGACCGCCATTTTGAGTAGTTCCCGCGAAGGATCGGATACAGCCAGATCCTTGAAGATTGCAACGTCATCAATTAACTGACGGGTGATCAGCTGGTCGGGAACAACCTCAATGACTCGCATACGGGTCCCTTTTGCCGGTATCGAAAAATCCACCTCATCGGCCTTGACGAATATTGAAGATTGAAGCGGAAGGGGTTCAGGGGCCTGGATTTCCGGCTTCATTTTGCCGTCTGCGGCGACCTGGATTCCGCGGAAGTAAACCTGTTCAATGCGGAGGGCTTCAAGATCGGAAAAAATAACAAAATCAGCCTGTCTGCCAGGGGCAATTGCTCCTAAATGATCGAGACGGAAATATTCGGCCGGATTAATGGTGGCCATTTGAATGGCAATGATTGGATCGAGACCTAAGCCGATGGCCTGTCGTATAATCGTGTCAATATGACCCTCGTCTAATAGATCATGAGGATGCCGATCATCCGTGCACCACATCAAACGTCTTGCGTTGCGTTCGTTGACGATGGGCAGAAGGTCTTTGAGATTGCGTGCACCGGTACCTTGGCGAATCATAATACGCATGCCGCTTCGAAGCTTCTCCGCGGCTTCATGTATGGTTGTGCATTCATGATCGCTGCCGATGCCGGCCGAAACATAGGCATTAAGGTCTCGCCCCGTCAAACCGGGTGCGTGCCCGTCGATGGGTTTACTGTGCTGGTTGGCAATCTCTATTTTTGCGAGCACGTCTGGATCTCCACCTATGACTCCCGGGAAATTCATCATTTCTGCCAGGGCAACGATGCGGCTGTCGGACATAAATGGTTTTAGATCATTGGCGGTCATGCGCGCTCCCGAGGTTTCCATGTCGCTGGCTGGCACACAAGAGGAAAGGGTAAAATAAATATTCATCGGCTGAGACTTGGCGGATTGAAGCATATAGTCGATTCCCCGGGTTCCGAGCACATTTGCAATTTCATGGGGATCTGCAGCAACAGTGGTGGTGCCGTGTACCAGCACCGCACGGGCAAATTGCGTGATGCATGCCATCGAGCTTTCAATATGTACGTGGGGATCAATAAAACCAGGTGCGACAAAACGTCCCTGCAAATCAATGGTTTTTTCAGCGTTGTAATCACCGAATCCGATGATTTGGCCATCTGATACCGCAAAACTAGTGGATACAATATCTCCTGTAAAGACATCCACAATTTTAGCATTGGTCACTAAAAGATCGCAGAGTTTGTCTCCGCGTGCGGCCTTGACGAGTTCCTTTAGATTCATTTTTTGATCCTTAGTTCACTGGTGTGGGTTACTTGCCTTAAATTCGAACGGTAAAAGCAATTTCGTTGACCTTGTCCATGATTCTATCTAAGTCAATGGCAACCATTTTGCGGTCCTTGACAAGAATATTACCCGAAACCACGACATCATTAACATCGGATGCTGCAGCGGCATATACGATGTGGGATGCTGGGTGATACATCGGAACCAAATGGGGTTTGCGGGTATCCAGCACAATCAGGTCAGCTTGTTTCCCGATCTCAAGCGATCCAATTTTGCGGTCAAGGCCGATGGCTCTGGCTCCTTCAATCGTTGCCATTTTTAAAACAGTTGCGGCGTCCATAATAGTGGGCTCGAAGGTATGTGCTTTGTGAAGTTTTGCAGCAATGTCCATTTCATGAAATAGATCAAGATTGTTATTGCTCGCACAACCATCTGTTCCAAGCCCCACAGTGATTCCGGTTTCCAGGAGCTTTGGGACCGGTGAAATTCCGGATGCAAGTTTCATATTGCTTTCCGGGCAATGAGCGACTCCGGCTCCCCGGTCTGCAATAATCCCGATGTCATCATCGGATACCCAAATACAATGAACCAGCAGTGTGTTTTGATCCAGTACCCCGATTCGATCCAAGAAACCTATGGGTGAAGACGCCCGCTCAGCTTTCAGTTGATTCCATTCGTTTCTGGTTTCCGCGGCGTGAATTTGAAAAAGCACGCCGTGCTCCTCGGTTAGTGTTTTGGCATTTATCAATGTTTTTTCGGAGCATGTATAGGGGGAATGACAAAATATAGAAGGTGTAATCAGCTGAGTCCTTTGCTCCCATTGTTGTACAAACTCCCTGGCAATTGCGATGTTTTTTACAGGATCCGCAACACCGGGTGCAGGAAAATCAATTACTCCCTGACCTAAAACGGCACGGATCCCGATTTGGCTGACTGCCGCGGCAACCTCATCCTCTAAGAAATAGCCATCACAGCATGTTGTTATACCCGACATGAGCATTTCAGCGCAGGCTAGCAGAGTGCTCCAATGAACGGAATCTGATGTGATGTGATCGATTTCCGCAGGAAAAATTGTTTCGTTTAACCACACAACCAGAGGCAGGTCATCGGCAAGCCCGCGAAACAGTGTCATCGGCAGGTGAGTATGCGTATTGACCAAGCCGGGCATGATAATGCCCCCTTTGGCGTCAATGATTTCATCGGCGTTAGGTAGAGGGAGGCTCACGGGATTGGCCTCGATTTGCTCTATGCGACCATTCTTAATACAGACCATTCCGGATTCAATAATTTCAAACGCCGGATTGACGGTGATAAGGGCCCCATTATGAACAATAAGGTCGAAGGCCATAAAATTTCCTAAGACGCAATAATGCAGTCACCCGAGCTCTGCTGCAATTTGATTGACATCGTCCATTGCTTTTTCAATGTCGAATGACAGGATTCTGCCGTTTTCCATGACGATCCGACCGTTGATTATCGAGGTTGTGACATCACTTCCTCTGGCAGCATACACTAAATGAGATGTCGGATTGTAAAGCGGAGTTAGGTGAGGTTTGTGGGTATCGATGACAATGAGGTCCGCGTTTTTGTTTGGTTTGAGGGAGCCGATGATATCTCCCAACCCCAAGGCTCTGGCCCCTTGGATGGTTGCCATCCTCAAAACCGAGTAGGCATCCAAAACGGTCGGATCAAGGGTATTTGCTTTGTGCAGCTTAGCCACCGTATCCATTTCCTGGAAAATGTCCAAGTTATTGTTGCTGGCACACCCGTCCGTCCCTATGCCTACACAGATACCAGCCTCTATTAACTCCGGTATCGGTGCAATGCCGGAGGCCAACTTCATGTTACTTTCGGCATTATGAGCGACTTTGACATCAAAACGACCCAGCAGAGCGATATCACTTTTTGTGAGGGCAACACAGTGACAGGCCAACAGATTGGGAGTGAGTATTTCCAGATCAGCCAGGTGTTCCACAGGCGTCAGGTTGTAAAGCTCCTTTATGGCCTGCACCTCACTTTGAGTTTCGGAAACATGTATCACCAGCGGGATATTATGTTGCTGAGTTATGGCAGATGCCTGTTTTAAGAGATCCGGACCACATAGATACGGAGAGTGAGGTTCTAAAGCAACCGTGACCAATGGATCGTCTGCCCATTTGTTGATGAGCATTTGCGAATATTCAAATCCCTTTTCGATCGGGCCATAGTTTGGCGAGTCAAAATCGTATAGCACTTCACCTACAACCGCCCGAATCCCGGCGCGTTTCGCTGCTCGGGCGACAGCATCTTCAAACAAGTACATATCGCAAAAGCATGTTGTCCCCGACAGTATCATTTCGGCGCATGCCAGCAGGGCGCCGGAATACACTTTTTCCTCATCCAGTTTTGACTCGGCAGGAAATATATGCTTGTTCAGCCAGGTCATTAACGGCAAATCGTCGGCGATACCCCTGAAGCATGTCATCGAAGCGTGAGTATGAGCATTCACCAAACCCGGCATAATGATACCACTGGCTGCATCAATGACTTTGGAGATCTTCCAGTCTGCAAATTCGTCCGTCCTGCCGACGGCTACAATTCGGTCGCCGTCGATGGCTACCGCGCCATTAACAATTTGTCTTTCGGATTCTTCCATGGTTAGAATTGTGCCATTGGTAACCAGAATATCAGCTGATCGTTTCTTCATGTATATTCTCCACTACCTGTTGAATGATTTTTTCTAGCATCGGGGCAACATTTTTTGCAACGGCGATAATGTCTTCAACCGTTGCCGGAAGAGGGTTATCCGGGTCATTAATATTGGTAATGGTCGAGAGTCCCAGGATTCGCATTCCGGCATGCACGGCGGCAATAACCTCCTGTACCGTTGAAAAACCAACAGCCTCGGCACCGATTGTCTTTAAGAATCGCACTTCCGCCGGGGTTTCCAGTGAAGGTCCTTTAAGTCCGGCGTAAACACCCTGGCGTACCTGAATTCCTGCGCAACCGGCGGCCGTTACCGCCATTTGGGCGAGATGTTTGTCATAGGCCTGGATCATGTCGGGAAAGCGAAGACCCCAGCTGTCTTCATTCGGACCGATCAGAGGATTTGCTCCCGTTAGGTTGATGTGATCCGTTATAATCATGATGTCACCGGCTTTAAACGCTGGATTCAAGCCACCGGCTGCATTGGTTAAGATCAGAATCCGTATACCCAGTTTCTGCATCACCCGTATCGGGAACGTCACGTCCGACGCAGTGTATCCTTCGTACAAATGAAAACGCCCTTTTAAGGCCATTACCCGACAACCCTGCATGTTTCCAACGAGTAGTTTACCGGCGTGACTTTGAACGGTTGATATTGGGAAGTTGGGAATATCCCCATAGTACAGATTGGTTTTTATGTCCATGGCTGCGGTACAGTCGGCAAGTCCGGTGCCGGTCAGCAGTCCTACGTAGGGAGGTTTTTCAATTCGCTCCCTGAGATATTCAGCGGTTTCATCAACTTTCTGTTTATATCCATGCATAAGCACCTCCTGCTGTCACCTTAATTATTTAAGCGGTTCATCTTAGTTCAGCATAATGCCTCAGTCAAGAAATCATGTGATGGAATTAGAAGCGGCTAAATTGGAGTTCAAAGTGTGTTATGATTGACTTTTAGATCTGATTATGTGATATTGCATCCTTAATTTTTTTCCCGCTGCCGTTGCTGTTTAAATCTTAAATTCTCTCGGAGATCATGATATGACGCACGATAACCATCCTCAACATCCTGACATTCATGAAGATATGTGGCAACAAATCGATGAAATTGTTATGGCCAATCGTGATATCCCCGGTTCGGTCATTGGTGTTTTGCGGGAGTGTCAAGATGTTGTAGGATATCTTCCGGTTGAGTTGATCGATCATATTAGCTACGGCCTTAATTTATCAAGTAGTGAGGTGTTTGGTGTCGCTTCCTTCTATTCGCTGTTCTCATTTGAGCCTAAAGGGCGTCATGTCGTTAAGGTCTGCATGGGAACGGCCTGTTATGTGAAAGGCATCAAAGAGGCCATCAGTCGTGTCGAAAACGAATACAACCTGAAAGAAGGCGGTGTCACCGAGGACCGCCGGTTTTCATTAGAAGTTGTTAGGTGCTTGGGTGCCTGCGGACTTGCTCCAGTGGTGGTCGTAGATCAAGATACCTATGGCGGAGTGACGGCCGACAAGGTTGTTGAAACCCTCGATAAATATGAGTAAACGAGGAAATCTGAGTGATAGAGGTTTGCCGACAGTGAAAGGCATTGTG
>JASFJP010000177.1:0-8366 GCA_050121225.1 Desulfobacterales bacterium | reverse complement strand
AAACAATCATAGATATATATTCTTGTATAAGCAGGTCGCCTCTTACCGATTAAAAGGAAATAAAACCCTAAAATCCCTTTTCATGCTAACCACGGTCCATGCGTTTTTTGTTGCAGTTTTTAACAAATTAGATTTGTGGTATTCAAATTCTCTCTCAGGATCATCGTGATCCAAAATGCATACCATATGAGGTAATCCACTGGCCGCCGTCACTTCCAACATGGCCAAATCTCCGCTCGAATTTCCAAATGCAAAAATAGACGGTAACAGTCCCCTTTCTCTAATTCTCACAACCTTATTTTCATCGGCATTATAAGGTTCAAAGTAAGATGGTTTTCTGATGAAAACTGGATCATTATTGCCTCCAAATTGCAAACTAAACCCAACCATTGTGCCGATAATCTGATCCTTGGGAATATTCAAAATATCTTTTGATACGCTGCGAATAAATTCCTGCTGTGAAGTAGAAACAATGTACACTTTAAACCCGTGATCGGTAAGATAATCAATCAATTCAATCATTGGCTGATAGAATAATTGAATATAAGGCTGATTAAACCTTGGATGTTTTTCTTCACTTAGAAATCGTCTAGTATATTCTAAGTAAAATTTTAACGATTCACCTTCAAATGCCTCAGCAATTGCTGTCTTTATATTTTTGTAGAGGTATTCTGAGTCACTTTCAATAACAGCTTTGTAGATAGGGTTGCTCTGCAACTGAGGGTTTAGTGTTACTTTTTCCAATAATCTATGTCTTGTTAATGCGACTTCTATATAATCGGGTTTTTCACATAAGATAGTCCCATCCATATCAAAAAATGCTCTGCGATATTCTACAGGTACAAAGTTACTATTTGCTGGATCTGATACTGAATTGACAAATGAAACAATCTTTTCTTTAGATGGTCCAGTGTTCCAGGAGCGGAGGTGGCTATGAATATCAAGAACACTGAAACTCTGGTCAGCTTTAGAATGAGTGCTTAAGCTTACGAGAAAAACAAAACTCAAAAAGATAATTAACGAAAATTTTTTCATTTTCAAACTCACCGTAGAAAATAAATTCTCAAGAAGGCACTAAAAGCTCTTTAATCCTTTATAATCCAAAGCTTTGGCGTAGTTCATTAGGTCTTCTTTATCTACATTGGAACCTTTAACTATTACCAAATACTTTTTATCCACATTGATCATTATTTCACCATCCCGATTGTCTGCACTGTAATTTACAATGGCCTTGTTTCGCTTGATTTTTTGAAGTTTTCCTCCGGACGACCCGGCGATAGCAGGATTGAACATGCTCATCATTCCCTGAAACATTGGAGATTCTCCCATGATGGTCATAGTAACACTACTTCCACTGCCGGCTTTCCAGTATTGCTGCTCAACTCCTGCAGAGCCCCCCATCATACCCATGTTCTGTGATTTTGCCTCTTTCGCTTTCCATCCTTCTAAAGGTTTCGGCAAAAAATTCTTCAGTCCCTCGCTGGTCAGCTGCTGGATGAGCTGTTTCGCATATTCAAGGCTTTCAACGGCTTCCGTGTAAGCCTTCTCGTTGTAAGCTTCAGTGGCCTCCTGAATCGCTTCCAAAACATCATCGGCATACGCCGCACCACTGCAAATAAATGCTGCCATAACCAACACTAAAATTTTCATTTGCTTTGTAAACATAGATGCCTCCCTTTAGTCTGATTGCATTGTGTCCGGTTCAAATTTAGGACGTTGCTTTTCGTGAAGCTAAAAATGACAACCCGGTGTTTTTATGTCAACGTTAAAATTAAACACACGAGGCCATATAGCATGTAATTGGTGATGTTATCCAGAAGTGTTTTGAAAATATTATCAACCGAAAATTTTCGTTTGGCTAAAGACTGCTGAAAAGAGCTTTTTGATTAGGTTGTAGGTACCTGTTTCTGCACGACTGCCAACAATCGGTTTCAAGGAACTGATGATTCCTGGTCTGAACCGCCCCTCCGGAAAAGCTGAAGACTACGAAAAGCCGTTGAACATCTCGTTCATCTTAGTGCCATATCGAAAACTTCGAAAAACTTGGTAGGGATATCAATCCTTTAATCATTGTGAGAAGTTGAACGGCAATTATAGCAGCAGCGAACCTCGGCACGCACATCCAGAAAAGGCTTAGGCCCACTGATAGAAACAGAGCGGGATCTTCGATGATGGAATGGTTGATTCCGATGGAAAGGTGCAGGTTTTCAAGTTCGTCTTTCGAGAGATTTCCTTCTTTTGCTTCCTCCACGATGACAGCAGCGCCGTATGTCAATCCGAATGTGACGGCTGTGAGCCACAGAAAGCCGGTCTGTTTGCCAAGGCCGAGCACTTTTAAGACAGGTGCCATCAAGCGAACGATACGATCGAGCAAGTTGTAATTTTTCATGATTTCAAGAGTGATCATGAGAGTCACGATGATGACACATATTTTCCCGGTAAGAACCAGGGTTGCCGCCGTCCATGTCTTGAGCATGGAAAAAAAAGATGCCTGGATTATGACCGGAGCCTTCGTCGGAGCACTCGTTGCGGTTTCATGACCCATGAACCAAGAAACGATCATCACCGTTGTAATCGAAGCGATCAGGCGAAAGAGTGTCGCCTTTAAAAAGGGGAGTCCGGATTTACTCTGAATAACGCCTTCCTGAATAAGGTTGTGCGAAATGAGCAGGAAAATCGAAAGAAGGGTTAGCTCATCCACCGTCAGCGGCAAAGAGACCATGGCCGCAATTGCGCCATATAGTCCAGTCAGTAATCCAGCAATTAGGGGGAGTGCTGCCAAGGGAGGTAAGCCGATCACTCCCATGACAGGTTCCAATATAAAATCTAACTTGTTTATCCAGCCGAACCAGGCAAGCAGAGACGTCAAAAGAGAAATGGGCACAAGAATCTTTAGCATCCATACAAATCCGCTCCATCCCTTTGTAAGACCGGAGATCAGGCAGAACCTGATTTTGTTGTTCGTGTTTTGCATACTTTCTTCTGAATCAGCTAAACTAACTGTTGTTGATCTTGTTTCTTACGTAAGGGCAAACATAAAGGCACATGCCACAGACACCAAGTGCAGATGTCTTTTCCAGCTTGCTCAGATATTTGTCGCACTTTTGAATCACACTGCTTAACCGTGAAGCTATATGATCGAGGCGCCGATTGATGATCTCATAGGCGTGATGCTTGCAATTTAAGGCAACATTACTTGAGAACCGATTCGGCTGTTGGTTTACTATGTCATGAGGTAAGGCAATTCCGAATGAAATGGCTCGAGGAAACTGTGCAGTTACTTTTTCCCAATGTTTTTCGATGGCCTCTTGAGCCGGCAATAAATTTGCGATACCGAAAAAATCTGCTCCCAATTCTTCAGCCAATTTTTTTAGTTTAGCTTTGAGCTCCATTTAATTTGTCTTCCCTTCTCGCAAAATTCTCTGGTTCGATGTTGCCATAGATCAATTATCAAGTTTCAAATTCACGCTTTGACAAAATAAAATATCACAGGTCTTGAGAGCCCTCAAATCGTGCAACCTTGTTGGAGAAAGCAATGAATTTGAGATGATTTCTATAGACCTTTTGCAATGGCACGAAAGGCCTCCACACTCTCAAATTCCATCTCATCTCCACTGTTGTTGTAGTCGACATAGGCAGATGTTTTTGCAATCACCACGTTGTGTCCCGGGTGAACATAGATAAATTGTCCGTAAATACCTATCGCTGTGAAATCTCCTTGTGGATTTTCCGGAATCCACCATTGATAACCGTAACCCATCGGCCAACTAGAACCGGGATTATCACGACCCGGCATCAAATGCGGTGCGTCCGGCGTTACTGAAGCTTTGACCCAGCTGACCGGCACCAGCTGCCTACCCTGGAAATTGCGTCCCTGATTTAAATAGAGCATCCCGAATCTGGCGTAATCGCGCAGGGTCGCGTTGAGCCCGCCAAAGGCCATTTCTGTTCCGATGGGGTCGGTTAGCCATTCAGCGTTATACTCCGCTCCTAAATGCGACCAGAGCTTTTCCTGCATATACTCCGTCAGACTTTTCTTTGTTGCTCCATTAAGGACCATGCCCAGCACCTGTGTATCGGCGCTCACATATTGGTTGAACGTTCCCGGTTTTCGTTCATTGGGTAGGCCGGTAACAAACTCATTCAGGGAACCGGTGGTAAAAGAGACGACCAGACGAACAATATCTGATTTTAGGTCGCCATAATCCTCTGTGAATCGAATACCGGAGGACATTTGCAAAACATTCTTTAACGAAACACCTTCATAACCACTACCTTTAAGCTCAGGGGCATAGGTATCCACTGAATCCTGCAAATCCGCTATTTGCCCTTCCTCTAACGCTACGCCTATCAAAAAGGATACAAAAGATTTAGCTACCGACATCGAAATAGTACGGGTCGATTTTTTGTTGCCGTCATAATAATTCTCAAATACGATAACACCGTCTTTCATAACAAGCAGTCCGGTAGTATCCGTAAGCTTAATCCAATCGCTGATTACTTTTGTTTCACCCCCGTACACATAGGTAGACGGCAACTTCCGGTGCTTTTCCGGTAGTTCGTATACGGGTCCGGAGCGATTCACGGTGCTACTTGGGTATTTTTTGTATAGCGACCGAAAATTTTCAACAATCGTATCTGGATCAAAGGTATTTGCATAATCCATAGCTCCTCGTATTTCCTGAATATCCTTCCAAAACACGGCAACGGCCACAATTACAACCAGAATAAAGATACTTACAATACCTATCAACCAGCGTTTAGATCTGCTCATTTTCTCTCCTTCTCCCAAGCAAAAATGTACTGAGATTGTATCCAGAAAACAACGCCACCCGGTACCTTTGATAAAATATCACAACACGGCGAGAATTTTAGATTCGTAAGACAAAATATGAAAAAATTAACTTCTGCCAAACCTGACTTTCCTCGCATAACGTGCCATTTAGCCACGGTGCAGGTACTTTTTGTTTATCTCAGAAAATTTAGGACTGTCAACTCCTATGGTATATAGAAGCAGAAACATGCAATTTGGCTCTAAGAATTAAGATGGATGATATCACAGCTTTTTTTAAGGCTACATTTTTGCCGATTAGTTGGAGATGTACAGCTTGATAGCGGTTGCGCTTATTGGGATTTAGAATCTTCCTAATTTAATTTTTCCTTTTCCAAGAAGCAAATTTTTACCTGAATTTTCATTTTTTATTGCCATTATAGTGGCCACATATTTATTCCTAAGGCCACAACCGCACGGAGCTAAATATGGACCTGCTGCACCGATTGGAGCAGTATGTTCGGATTCAGCTTCAACTCCTTTAGGCAAATTGTAGGTTTGGTCTTGAAAAGATGGAATAGCTATTTCCGCTTTTTTAGAAACTGGGACCCTGATTGCACCGTGAAAAATATTCATTGTTGTATCTTCAAATTCCACGATAAGGACATCTGTATTTTCTGGTATATTTTTAACCAGCAGAGCCGGGCTGAGTCCTTTGCCGTCACAAGATCTACACTGCCCACTTGTAGGTACATCTTTACCATCCCAGTTCTGGTCAGTAAAAAAAATAGATAATTCGGCAACATTTTCCGCAGATTTATATCGACTATCAGAGCAGGCAAAAAAGCAGACGATGGCAAGAATAATGAAAGTTCCCTTTTTCATCCCCGTTCTCCTATTTGTTTTATAAAAAGCAAATGTTGTTTTGCATTAAAGTACATTGATATATCACAGATTCACCAATATTGCAGATATGCCAATTTGGCAATAAAAGCCCCGACGTATTGCCGGGGCTATTTATGTGTTTTTGGGGATAATTTTTCGTTAGCCAATTTTCCAAAGGAAGTTAGGCACGCTAAGTACAATCACAAATCAAGCCCCAACTCTATTTTTCTACACAGTCAGTTTTAAATGGGTAATTTCTGGAGGAGTTTCATACCTCCATGGAATTCCCCAGTAGCCGGTACCACTGTTAACGTAGAGTTGAGTATTTTTATATATATACAATCCTGCTTGAAACGGTTGACTCCAACTTTTCAGCCATCGGAACAATGGGAACATGCCTCCGTGGGTATGTCCGGATAGCTGCAGGTCAAAGCCAGCCTGGGAAGCCTCATACACACTCTGAGGCTGGTGCGCCAGAAGGATTTTTACATCCGCATTGGAGGCCTTGCCCATTGCTTGAGCGGGACTGGAATCATGACTGCTGCGATAAGGAGCAGAGTAATCGGCTACACCGCCAATGAGAATCATACCGCCGCCCTGTGATATGATACGATGATTGTTCAACAGGATGGTCAAGCCCAGATTTTCCAACTCCCGAATCCATTCGTCCACACCTCCCGCTTCTGCCATATATTCATGGTTGCCTGTAACAAAGAATTTTCCGAATCTTGCGGTAAAGCCTGCCAACGGTGCCACATTATAGCTTAGTTGGGAGTAGGGAGCGTCAACAATATCGCCAGTGACGGCGATAATATCCGGAGTAAGACTGTTCACCCTTTCCACTATGTTTTGTACCCAGTTGTGGTGGATCGCTGAAAAAATATGCAAATCTGACATCTGCACAATACTAAAACCCTCAAGGCCCGGCTTGAGATTTTCAATCTTAATATCCACCTTTTTTACTTGGGGAGAGCCTAAGCCTTCAGCAAGTCCACTAAAAGTCAAAGAGCCCGAGGCGGCTATTATTCCGATGTTCATGGAACACTGCAAAAAACGGCGACGTTCGCCGTCAACCTTCTCTTCATTGGCTGTCTCTGTATGTTTCACAACTTTAGAAAGTTTTTTAAAAATAGCGAAAACAATATTTTCTAATGCTTTTTTAAATCCTATTCCGATAATGGCAAAAATAAAGAAAGTCAGCCCGGCCCACCCCATCCAAATGCTCCAATCGCCAAGTGAGTAGAAACCAAAGTTGTAAGCAAGAACACTGGATAATAGAGCAGCAATTCCGAATAAGATGGTGAAAAAGAGGAAAAGGCCCATTTTATCTCCTAAAACTGAATTTTAATGCTTTGTTTTACTGAAATATGAGCCGCGTTGTGGCTTACAGAATATCATCTCACATATGAGGTGTGATGTAATGATTGTCCAACTCAATGTCATTAAAGATCTGAAAATGAGCAGCGACTTCAGATCAATTTGAACAGAGAAAGCCAAGGATATTTTTTAAAGCATTTGTAGCCAGTTTGGTTGAAATTAATCAAGTATAAGCGAAAACTCCAGTCTACTGATATTAATTGAGATTTTCAAAGGTCACTGGAAAACTGTGATATTTACCGAATCCGATGGATATTTGGCGCTTTCCGAAATCTGACATTGCTTGCCAAAATCAAAGATTGCATCATTTATGTGATACGTTATGGATATCGTATATATTTCAGAATGTTATAACCCTTTCATACATAGCAGAAAGCAACACCCCAGACTTGAAGGCTGGCAATGATGCTATCACAGATTTTTTGGCCATTAAATTTTGCCGATTTGTTGTAGGAGTCACAACTTTTTGAACATCACTTGTCGACCTTTATTTAATTTTAATTTCCGGTAAATCTGCTATCGATGAATAATGCTCCTTTATTCTGTTCATCGCTTTGAAAAGGTGTCTATGTGAAGCACGAACATTTGTTGCAATCAATATGGCGTTTTTTTTAACAGGATCAACAATGACCTGAGCAATGAAACCGAGGTTCCCGCCCGGATGCCATATTAAACCTTCTTTGTCGTCTATATTAAAGGTATACCAACCCAATGCGTAATTTAGTGACGGAATCCCATAACCTTTTTCCTCAGAACCAGTCCGCCATGTAGCTGAATCAGGGGGCGAATGTAATGTACTTAAAGTTTTGCCATCAAGATTCACCTTATGTTTTGTATCAATTTCTAAATGTAAAAGAATAAATTTTGCCCAATCCCTGATAGAAATGTGAATTACGCCCGTTGGCGCCATATATTCAGGGAAATCATCAAGACGCGGTTTACGAAAATAGCCAAAGTGGCCGAAAGGCTGATTTTGGGGATCGAATTTAATCGGTTGTCCAAATCCAGCTGTAGTTAACGCCAAAGGCTCAAAAATTTCCTCTGTCATTAGCTGTTCATAAGCTTTTCCAGTAATTTTCTCAAGCATCGCTCCGGCCATTAAATAGCCGCTACTTGAATAAAAGATTGATTCGCCCGGCTTATCAGCTAAATTTTGTTCTACTGTTTCTTTTAAATATTCATCTCTCATTATTACCGGCGTATCGCGATCCGTCCACCAATTGTCGATGAACTGAGCCGACTCCGCCGCATTCTTACTGGTAACGTGATAAATCCATTCTGGCAGACCTGCTCGGTGCGATAGCAACTGAATCAAGGTTATATTCTCATATTC
>JASFJP010000176.1:0-8396 GCA_050121225.1 Desulfobacterales bacterium | reverse complement strand
TTCTCCCTATTAATCGTTGATTACAAAACTGCCGTATAGTTTAAAACGTGCAGAACGCTGTGTATGTATGCGCAATGATTTTTATGTCGTTCTGTATAAGATAAGAAGCTGCCTTGGGTAAATAAGGGGCAAGCACACTATCGTTGCTTGCCCCTTTTTAATCAAAACGCTCTTAATCGATTAGGATTTTTTCGTTTTTGGGTGACACTTGGCGCAGGTTGTCGGCGCCTTTTTAGGTTTGTACTTTTTATTGAATGCCTTATGGCAACCCTTGCAATTCATATGTATGGCTTCCGCGTGATACTCTAATTTTTCTTTTTTACTGAGCTTGGGGGCATCTTTGCCTTTGGGTCGTTCGCCCGGCTTTTTGTGGCAGTCGATGCAGCTTTGGACTTTCGTGTCACAGGTTATATCTGTCAGCGGTTTGTTGTTTTCATCGTGATGGCATTCGCCGCAGCCTCTTTTATACAGATCTGGATACTCCTTGGCGTATATCTCGCCGTGCTTTTTATGATCGAAGTCGACGATGCCTTTTTTATGCTTTTCATACTTGGCATTATCCATCTTAACGATTTCCGGACACGCAGCATAAATACCGGCGGCAATGAATAAGGTGGCAATTCCCAAAATTACAGTGGTCAACACATGCTTCTTATACATAATTGATTACCCCTCCTTTTATTTTAGGTTTTGGCATCCTCTGATTTGCCATCATAACCTGTTTTTATCAATTTGATCGATCTCTGTCAATGACAAATACAAGATTGTTTATTAATCTAACCCACTGAGTTTTATTGAAATTATTTGCTTGCGCGATAATAACCTTCAGCACATTCTCAGATTCCACGAATCCGATATCAACATAGACGAATCAGTGCAAAAAAAAGTTTACAAATACAGTATCTTTTTTTTATTTTGATGCTTATCGTTAACCTGCTTTTTGTTCAGCTTCTTTGACTTCCGGCTTTTTTTTGCCGAATATTTTGGCGCCAATGATACTGATTTCATAGAGGACCATTAACGGCAGCGCCATCATGACTTGGGTGATGACATCCGGTGGGGTGAGGATCGCGGCTCCGGCAAAAAATAAAAGCAGGGCGTATTTTCGGTTTTTCTTTAAAAATTCTACGGAAACAATGCCTAATTTGGCCAAAAAAGTGAGCACCAGAGGAAGTTCAAATACCACGCCAAAAGCAAGTAAAAGTTTGGCGGAGAATCCGAAATATTCTTTCATTGACGGCAAAGGCCGGATGGTATCGGTGGCGAATCCCAGAAAAAATTTGAATCCCCATGGAAAAACAATAAAATATCCAAAAAGTGCTCCCCCGATAAAAAAGAACGAGGAAAGGAAAACGATCGGTCCCAGCATCCGGCGTTCCTTTTTATATAGTCCCGGGGCGACAAACATCCAGAAATGATATAGAATGATTGGGCTGGCCAAAATGATGCCGGACAAAAAAGCCACTTTTAAATAGGTAAAAAATGCTTCGGGTAGGCCGGTATAAATGAGGGTTTCCCCCTCTTTCATGACCTTTATCAGGGGCTGCACCAGGATTGTAAAGAGTCGCTCTTTAAACCCAAAAGAAAGCAAAAATCCGACACCGACAGCAATAAAACAGGTTATTAAACGTTTCCGGAGCTCTTCCAGATGAGACGTAAACGGCAGTTTTTCATCTTCTCGCATCGTCAAAGAATCCTTCTAGCTTTTCTTTTTTTCCTCATCCTGTTTCGGAGACTCCTTCCGGGGTTTGACTTTTTCCTTACCAGATGAATCTGGATCGGCATTCAGATTGTTAAAGGTATCTTTTAGGTCGTTCAAATTTTCAAATTCATCCGTCTCAGGTGCACGGTCACCTTTTTTTTCCTCCTCGGCATCCGTTTTATCAACGGGCTTCGTTGCCGGCTCGAGCTTTAAGTCGACAGCGCCTTTGACGTCTTCATTGATATCATCAAACGCTTTTTTCACCTCGGACAATTCACTGTCGATTTGCATCGTCTCTTTAAATTCATTCGTGGCCTTTTTGAATTCCCGCATTGCACGGCCAAGTGATTTGGCCAGATCCGGTAATTTTTTCGGACCGATGACAATCAGAGCGATCGCCAGGATCAAAAGCATTTCTGGCATTCCGATGCCGAACATAGGGTACTCCTGCTATTTAGCTAATCATGGTCGATTTTGAATAAAAGAATGTTTTAAGTACTTGTTTCGAAACAATGTGTCAAGGTAAACTGAGCCGAAAGTCACGTCTTGGGTCCGAGTCCTTTTTGATAAATATAAAAGGCAACGGAATATTTTTAGCTGCATTACATCCGTAACACGGAAATGGAGATTTAGGGCCGTGTTTTAGCCTTTAATCTGGCTATTCTGGTTTCAAAATTAGAAAGTACAGTTCCCCCGTTTGCTTCATGTGGCCGGCTGCAATTTCAGCATAAGGTCCGCTACCCCAGAAGATATCCACCCTCCCGGGTCCGGTTATAGCTCCGCCGGTATCCTGATTCAGTGCAAAGCGGGCGCAGCGCCTCCAGCTGTGAATCTGTTCGCTGCTGGCGATTACTGGTTTTTCGGTGACGATGTAGGTGAGTGCAGCTTTGGGAAATAACCGGCGATCAGTAGCAATGGAACGTCCCGGTGTCAATTTGACGTTGATGTTACCCAGAGGGCCTTCGGGCTCGATCTGAAAAAAAACATAACTTGGATTGTAGTTTAACACCGACTCCAACTCCTGCGGGTGTTTGTTCAAATATTCACGGATTTTTTGCATCGACATTTCTTCGCGGGAGATCTTCTTCTCATCGATTAGCAATTTACCAATGCTGCGATACGGCCTGCCGTTGGTGGTATGGTAGTGTACATTTAAAGCGTTACCGTTATCCAGGTAAACTTTGCCGGATCCCTGTATTTGAAGGAAAAAGACATCGATTGGATCTTTTACCCAGGCCAAAACTTCTGCATTGCCGTCCAGGACACCGTTGGCCTCGATGGTGCTTCTCTCATAATAAGGCACGACAGTATTTTCTGTAAAACGGCCGATGATTTTTTTACCGGCGTAACTATCGGAAAACAGCGAAAGATCGATGCTAATAAGGTCTTGCGGTACAGCGTAAATCGGAAACCTATATTCCTCATTACGCACAAGACGGCCGCTGAGGTGGGGTTCGTAATAGCCGGTGTATAACACTTCTCCGTTACCATCTCTTCCGATCGAACGGTAAACTAGATAGTGAGATCCAATAAATTCTTTTACCTCGCCGGCGGACGGGTTCGTTTTGATATAATCCTGAAACCTCTGCATGGAACGGATCATATGATCCGCCGTGTAGCGGTCATTCCCGAAAATAAACTCCCTATCCGGGGGCAGCTTGTTAAGATAGGAAATGCTTTTTTGTATACTGTGCTCAAGACCGTCATAGGCGATATCGTCGGTGAAATCCGGAAGTGACCACGATGAAACTCTTTTCATCGGGTTCTCTGGGGTGGGCGCTTGGGTTGGTCGGATGCAACCCGAAATGAAAATATTAAAATACAGTGCGATCCCAAAAAGAAACCATAAAAATTTAATTTTTTTCATTGGTATGGATTTATCTGAAGCTTATTTGGTGTTTTGGCTCACGGTTTTTCTTTTAAAGGTTCCACTTTTACCGCCAGATTTCTGCAGCAGTTGAATATCAGATATGGTCATTTCGCGGTCATAGGATTTGCACATATCATAAATAGTTAATGCCGCAACCGAAACTGCTGTGAGAGCCTCCATCTCGACACCGGTTTGATCAATGGTGCGTACCGACCCTTCAATCATGATGCAGCTTTTGGTTTTTTCCAGAACGAAATCCACTTGTACATGGGTAATATTCAGTGGATGACACATGGGGATTAGGTCCGATGTTTTCTTAGCCGCCATGATGCCGGCGATTCGAGCTGTTTCGAGAACATTCCCTTTTTTAACCTTTTGATTCCGTATTAGGTCGAATGTTACCGGCTTCATAAAAACCGCACCACCGGCAACGGCGACACGCACCGATGGTTTTTTGGCAGAGACATCCACCATTTTAACACGTCCTTTATCATCTAAATGTGTAAATGAAGACACGCGAAGTCCCCTTATAAATCGAATAATGTCTATTGAAAATTAGCAAAAGTATTCCGTTTTCTTCGTTACCGTCGATTTAATCAGATTGAGTGTCTCGGATAAAACGGCAATTACATTTTCCCGAATATCACCGGCTACTACCAGAAACATGACGTCGTCTCCTACAACGAGATCTCTATTTTCGGCGATTTCCACCTTTATGTCGACAATTCCAGGTTTCTTTTTTTGCTCATTCACCAGTTGATCAAGTTTTTGATGATCAACGGTTACCCTGAGCCCGCTTACCTTGCAACCGTCCCGGGAGGTTTCCCGAACAACGCCGTTGTGGCACAGGATCATTCCGACTTGGTCAAAATCCGCATGCGTCTTAATCGAGTTGATTAGTTTATTGATGTCCATGTTGCATTATCTCCTCGGCACGGTTCAGATCTTGGGGTGTATTGATATTGAAAAATGAGACTAAACCGGGATCTTTTGCCTGTAAAACGCTTTCCGGGATTTTTTTGATACGCTTTTTACGAAGTGCCAATTGAATCTTATATTTATTTTGACGAAGATGATCTTCGGCTGTCTTCAGGCAGCGCTTGGAATAGACGGCGCACAGGGGTTCCATTCCGGATGAGGTTTCAGGCATAACTAGGTCAACGTTTGAGTCGATATACCCCACAATAGTTTCGACCACTTCTTTTTTCAGAAATGGCGTATCACACGCTGAAAAAAAACCGAACGGATTTTTCATGTAAAAAAGACCTGCATGTATTCCCGTCAGAGAGCTTCGACTAGAGAACAGGTCTGTAACGATATTTAAGTCCCATTCAATATATTTTAGCGGTTCGTTTGTTACAAGAATAATTTCATCGAACAAATCCGAAAAAATACGATACAATCGATCAAGGATACGCTTACCGCCAATTTGAATAAATGCTTTCTCTTTGCCGGAAAAGCGGGTGTTGAGCCCCCCCGATAATATCACACCGGTATAAGGAAATTTCATATCTAAAGTTTCTGTCTATGAATATTTGTAAGGCCGGCAGAAATTGGAGTCTGTAGTTCTAGAATGTTACATCCTGCAAACCACTGGTGAAAAGGTCAACATAGAAAAATTAGGAGGCAAAATCAAGGTAAATTCAAGGGGTTTGCCCAATGTGCTTTTTTGAGCCAGACATTCATGTTGATCTCATCAAAAGACATGGTATAGAGGGTATTAGGCAGATGCCAGAGTACCGAAGAAAGAACCTGGTATTAGAAAAAGCAAATAAGACCCTTAAACGCCGGAAGGGATTGTTAGTAGATGAGTACGGAAGCACATAAAAAACATGCACCCAAGAGGGTTAGCATCGGAATCATTACGGTTTCAACAACCCGAACCCTTGTGGATGATAAAAGCGGAAATTGGATTAGCGGTCAATCCAAACAAGAAGGCCACGATGTTGTGTTTCATAAGGTCATTTCCGACGATGCTGGAATTATTGAATCCACGGTCAGAAACCTCATCCAAAAGGAAAATCCCCAGGTGATTCTCTTGACAGGTGGAACCGGTATAACCCAAAAGGATGTTACGATTGAAGCCGTGAGCCCCTTGTTTAAGAAAGAATTGTCTGCATTCGGGCCGATGTTTGCTCTGCTCAGTATGAAGGAAATCGGTTCGGCGGCTATTTTATCGCGTGCCACCGCAGGTGTGGTAGGATCTACAGTTGTGTTCTGCATGCCGGGAAGTTTGAATGCCTGCAAACTTGCTTGCACCGAACTGATTTTTCCAGAATTGGGTCATCTGGTCAAGCATGTTCATGATTAACGATACACAGCGTCATAGTAAAATGCTCATTTTCCCTCTGAATCGTTGACTTTGAAACTATCACATTGTTTCAAACATGCAGAAAGCTGTGTATGTATGTACAATGATTCATGTCGTTATGTATAGCCGGTCACTGATAAATTCTTTATAAAACTTTGATCACAACTAATGTCTCATCATCTTTTCTTTCGGCATAACCCCGAAAATTTTCCAGGGTTTTATAGACCTCTTTTAAAATGTCTTCGGCAGATTTGTTGGAATGTTCGCGTATGATCGTCATCAAACGGTCATTCCCAAAATATTCATTTTGTGGGTTGCAGGCTTCCTTGATTCCGTCTGTTCCAATCAAAATAATTTGACCCGATTTGATTCCAATTTTCGATTCCTCATAAATCCAATCTTCCAACACGCCCAGTGGTAAGCCCTCGCCGCCCAGTGTGTTAAACGATTCTGTTTCTGGTTGGTAGAGAAGTGCAGGCTCATGACCGGCGTGCACCCAACGGAAACATTTTTTATTAAGATCTATTTCACTGAAAAACATGGTTATAAATAAGTTGAGTTCTTCGATATCGCGCACAAGCCGTTTGTTTACATCAGACACAATTGATGCTCCCTTACCGGAGCTCAAGATGCGTTCCCGGAGAAACGCTCGCATAGTTGTCATTAGCAAGGCGGCCGAAATGCCGTGGCCGATTACATCGGCAACCACCACACCGACCTTATCTTGTCCCCACTCTGCAGGTTGAATAAAATCATAGTAGTCACCGCTGGTTTCGTCACACCAAATGCTTTTTCCGGCGATGTCTAATCCGTCGACGATTGGATCGGCTTTTGGCATTAGTTGTTGCTGGATCATACTGGCCTGAGCCAAAGACATTTTGACTTTTTTTAATTGGGATTGATCGGTTGTGGTTTTACGATACTCTTCAATTCCGCTTTGAATGGTTGGCCCTAAGGTATTGGCTGGACACGGTTTTGGATGGAACTTATATATACTGCCTTCGTTTACGGCTTTAATCGCAGTGGACATATCAGCGGAGCCGGTTAACATCATGCGCACGGTATCCGGACTAGCTTTTTTTACTTGACTGAGGAAGTCAATTCCATTCATCCCCGGCATAAGAAAATCCGATACAATCACGGCATAGGGCCCGTTTTGTTCGACCATTTTTAGGGCCTCTTCTCCGCTATGCGCCGTTTCAATCCGGAATTGATTACGAAACTGACGCCTAAGTCCTGCCAGCACCATGGCATCGTCATCCACTAAAAGAACCTTGTCCTTCATTATGCGTTCCTTTCGGTCAACTCATTGCAAAGCTGACGCCACTCAGTTATACGATGCGTTACTCCTAAGTTATCCAAGTAAACCGGATCATATTGTATCCCATTTCCTGAATTGGAGGTACTTCGAGCTTCATGGATCAGGGCATTACTCATATGCACAGCGGTGAGTAGATCCATATTTTGAGTCATACTGTTGCTAGGGCAGTGATGAAAGGCAATTGCTTCTATGATGGGATTGTCCAATCTCCAAAGCCCCATTAAATACGCACCGATTTCTGCATGACTAGTTCCAAATTCCTCATATTCCAACTCCCATATATTTTGGTTGGAAGATTGTGCTTTACTCAACACCTGCTGATAAGGTTTTTGGAAATTTATTGCCAGTATAAGCTTTCCTAAATCGTGCAGTAACCCGGCCATCAATGAATTATTGATCACATCCTGCTCCAGGTTTTCATGCCTGGCAATGGTTTTGGTATATGTGCTGACCGACATGCTGTGATTAAAAAGAGAATCTATATTAAACCAGGAAAATTTTTTCTGACTGAATTCAGAAAAAATTTTGACTGAAAGCACGAGGGCTTTGATGGTTTCAAGTCCAAGCAGTATGACAGCCTCCTGGGGGCTGCCAATTTTGCGGGAGAGCCCGAAAAATACAGAATTGACTACCTGCAAAATTTTAGCCGTCATGCTTATGTCTTTTGAAATAATCTCTCCCACTTTCTGGATTGATGGGTCGGGCGAATGCATTTCTTCAATAATTTCGGTATAAATGGAGGGCATACTCGGAAGAGATTCAATTTGAGAGACGATTTTTTTTATAGACTCATCGGACAAAAAATTTCGCAGAGCAAACAGCTTTTTAAGGGTGT
The DNA here is from genome assembly GCA_050121225.1 of Desulfobacterales bacterium. GTDB lineage: Bacteria > Desulfobacterota > Desulfobacteria > Desulfobacterales > JAFDCJ01 > JAFDCJ01. Next base: position 357 of record JASFJP010000176.1, on the reverse strand, counting down.
GTTTTAAAACCTCCGCCTTACACGGTTTTGAAAGACTTTGATGGGCTATTTGGACGGATTTGAGGGTCATCTCGTGTTCAAGGTGCCCGGAAAGAATGATACGCACGACGCGCGGATGTTGATTTTTGACTTTGGTCAGTAACTGACTCCCATCCATCTCAGGCATTTTCAAATCAGAAACAATGACGTCCATGTCGGTTTTATCAAGGATATCCAACGCCTCTCGTGCGCTAGAGGTAAACGTCATTTCCCACTCGTTGCACATTTTTCTCAGAGTCCGCTGCAGTCCTTTTAAGACCATCGGTTCGTCGTCAACGAACAGGATCCGTTTTTTCGCGTTTTCATTCATGTTCAGCA
>JASFJP010000175.1:0-8410 GCA_050121225.1 Desulfobacterales bacterium | reverse complement strand
CAAATCCTCGTTTTAAGGCCCATTTCGAACCCGATCTCATTAACTGATCCAGCTCCCTGCGATCGATTTTGATGTTACCACCTTTTCCAACGCCGCTGGGACAGTTTGCATAAATGGCTGTGGCCAGATCATCCAGATGTGGCAATATCTCCTCTTGATCCAGGTGGGTTCCCAACAAACGAACTCCGCAATTGATGTCGTAGCCGACACCCCCGGGTGAGATGACACCATCCGGTAATTTCGTGGCGACAACGCCACCAATGGGAAATCCGTATCCCTGGTGAATATCCGGCATCGCCAAAGCATATTTGATTATTCCCGGCAACGTGGCAGTGTTGACCAACTGTTCTAAGCTTCTATCATTCAATACGCCGTCCAATAACTGCGCATCGGCGTAAAACCGCGCCGGTACCCGCATGTCTTCGCGAAACGTGGATGGAATCTCGTAAAGATATTCTTCTATTTGATTAAAATCTCGCGAGCTGAGCATGCTCTGCCTCCCTGAAAAAAGAAGTGCTCCAATTGAACCAAATACGTTAGCGCAAAATGACCACACATCTCCACTGAATAAAGAGATGTTTAGTTTTTTCTTTGTTAGAACATGCCAAACCTTTTAGGTAATGATTGCGTTCACACATCAAAAACTACGACAGCTGACAAACCAACTTCGGTTTCACTGATTTTTAAATTATGATAAGTGACCGCTTTGATATGTTTATCCAGTTGGGCGACCCGGCTGCCATATGCGGTTGACAGCACCTGAGTGGAGGACACATGTTCCATGTCAAATTTGTGAAAAACGAGCATTTCAGTTTCGGCCCAAAACGCCAGTTCACTCAACCACTCGACCAATAGGCTCTCGGCATCGAGGGTGTTCAGATTAACCGACCTTTCGACCTCTATAGTAGACAAAGGGATGAAATCCGTGAGCATCAGAGAATTCATTGCATGAGCTGCATTGAGAAGCAGTTCTTGCAAATCGCGGCCATAGATCCGCAACGCGCAGTCGGCTGTGTGTTCCACTTCTTCAAAAGCAACATCAGGCAATAGCTGCTTTGAATTGGATATGGTTGGCTTTAACACCATTTGCCTAATATAAAAGGTTCTCAAACGTGGTTGAACAAGAAGCTGTCGCAAGAATTAATGAATTCCTATGTCTTAGTGGACATAATTTGCCTGCAAACCGCCACGTAGCGATTAGATTCTATTCAAAGATATGCGATAACCAAATTGAGCGCAGGTACTAACGAAGAGTAGATTCGGCAGTTCGTTTAAACAGACAAAGAGAATATTGCTAACTTAGAATTTAGGTAGTTCTGTCTTTTTTAAGATGTAATAATTGATCCCATATTGTCAAGAACCAAATTCGTTTGAGGTGCAATGTAAATAATCCTTTTACCAAATGTCTGGCTCAAATTAGGCGAATTCTCAAGCAAAAAAAGAAAAGCAAATAGCTGTACCTTCCAACTTTTGTTCCAAACCACCATTTATTACCTTGCAACTTGATTTGAATGTATTTAAGAATTAGCAATAATGTCATTCATCGAGGTTCGCTCTAATAGACCGCAGAAGACGGACTACTGATCTGCGCCATAGCGTTTCATAAGCTCTCGCAGTATAATCAATTTCTGCACATCCTGCGTGCCTTCGCCCAAGGCTGCTGCCCAAGCGTCCATAGGATACTTGTGGATGGGATGATCATGCAGGACGGAGGCCGCCCCAAAAATATCCGCTGCCCAGAAAGTCACCTCCCGGGCGACTTCAACGGCTAAATATTTAGCCAGTGAGGACGCCTGACGAAAATCCTCGCTTTGGTCAATCAGCCAACAGGCCTTCCAGATCATAAGCCGGGTTGCTTCAATTTTAGCATAGAGTTCTGAAAGTTCAAACGCCTTGGCCTGAAATTCTAAAATTCTTTTTCCGAATATAGAGCGTCTATGCATATGCTCAAACGCCAGGTCAAAAGCACCCACAGCGGTTCCCAGCGTAAGGGCTGCAATGGGGACTCTGCTTTGAGTAAACACTTCCAGAACCTGTTGAAGCCCGCGGCCCTGGATACCCAGCAGATGAGCCTCCGGCACGAATACATTGGTTAGCTGTAATCGGGTCAGGTCCGATGGTATCCACACGTCTTTGTTGAGTTTTGTGCGGCGAACCCCATCCGAATTGAGATCCACTAGGAACATCGATAACCGATTGTTTCTCGCAGCGTGGGGATCAGATACGGCCGTAATTACACCGAGGTCAGCGACATACCCGTTTGTTACATACGATTTGGTACCGTTCAATACCCAGCCGCTATCAACAACGTCGGCGGTCATCGAAATACCGGCGACATCGCTGCCCGCCAGATTTTCAGTATTCCCCAAACACATCACGGCTTTTCCCTGTGTCGCCGATCGCCCGTATGTTTGGTGAAGACGATCGGATCCAAACAGAAACAGCCCCATTAGTCCCAAATCAACATGCGCTAAAGCGGCCACGGCAACACCCGGCGAAACTTTAGCCAGTTCCTCTGCAATGAGGGCTTCTCTCAATGCTGATCCTCTTAAAAGATGATCGTTATTCGTCTCAAGACCATACCACCCGCTTTCGCCCATTTTCTGAAAAAACGCAGGCGGTATTTGCCGATGTTTGTTCCAATCGGATAAATGCTTTAACACATCGGCTTTAATGAATGCTTTAAACCGATCGCAATCGGCAGATATCTCTGAAGGGATAGCAAAGTCCATAAGCTCTCTTGTCGATAAGACTATTAGACTAAAAGTAACTCCTAACTAAAGTTTAAAAATATGACAGACATCAGGAAAAACAAGAGACCACCGGGCAGCCGGATTTTGGGTTGATGTGAACTCTCTTTTGATCTCGGAAATTAGGTGTCGTAATCATAGGGTTTTAACACTCAACCTTGACTAAGAAGAAAATAGTAACATATTCCTAATACTTGAGATTGGCCGGAAACTAATCAATGCTTCTTAAATTTTTTGATTTAAAACTATGACCCCGATGAGTGGAGTTAAAACATGCCAAGGAAAGAGATCGAAATAGACGATAAGATCGAATATCTCTCTGTGCTGAATGAAAACGGAGACCTGGATAAAGATCTTGAACCGGATATCCCCGATGAAATTCTCTTCGAACTGTATCGAATCATGACGTTGGCCCGAAAATTCGATGAGCGACTTCTAAACCTTCAACGCCAGGGAAGAATCGGTACATTTCCACCCATAAGTGGTCAAGAAGCCGCCCATCTTGGATCGGTAGCCGTGCTTCGACCTTCGGACTGGTTTGTACCGGCATTTCGGGAAACAGCAGCTGAGATTTGGCGCGGTCGATCGTTAGAAAGCATCATCATTTACAATAACGGGTTCAACGAAGGCGTGAGCATTGCGGAGAACAGAAACGATATCCCTATATCTGTACCCGTGGGGTCACAAATAATACATGCCGTTGGTTTGGGCTGGGCCGCTAAATATCGACAAACAGATAATGTTGCCATGACCTTTTTTGGAGATGGCGCCACTTCCGAGGGTGATTTTCACGAAGGACTGAATTTTGCCGGTGTGTTTCAAGTTCCGGCGATTTTTATATGTCAGAACAATCATTGGGCAATATCCATTCCGCGATCCAAACAGACCCGTTCGAAGACATTGGCTCAAAAGGCATTAGCCTATGGCATGCCCGGGATTCAAGTGGATGGTAACGATATCTTAGCCGTTTATGCCGCTGCCAAGGAAGCAGTTGACAGAGCGCGATCCGGCGGCGGGCCGACTTTGATTGAGTGCGTCACCTATCGGTTGACAATGCATACCACAGCAGATGATCCTAAACGCTATCGCACGGATGAAGAAGTCGAGAGATGGAAACAAAGGGACCCCCTTCCACGCTTTCAGAAATACCTTTTAGACAGGGAGCTGCTTTCGGAGGAGAAAATTGCCAGTATCGAATCCGCCGTATTGGAAGAAATTCAGGCGGGCGTGGATCAGGCCGAAGAGCAAATGAAAACGCTGGGTGACCCAATGCACATGTTCGAACATACCTACGCAGAAATGCACCCATACCTGAGGGAGCAAAAAGAAGAGTTTAGCAGGCAGTTGGCTGAAATGAAAGAGGAGGGAGAGCATGGCTAAGATGACGATGGTTCAGGCCCTCAACCTGGCGTTGCGACAGGAAATGGAAAAGGATGACAGCGTTATCCTGCTCGGTGAAGACGTAGGCTTAGATGGTGGTGTTTTTCGCGTAACCGACAGTCTTATCGATCAATTCGGAGAAAATCGAGTTCTGGACACACCTTTAGCAGAATCAGGCATCGTCGGTATGTCCATCGGAATGGCCGTTTATGGACTGAAACCGGTCTGCGAGATACAATTTTCCGGATTTAGTTATCAAAATTTCCACCAGATTGAGAATCACGCCGCCAGGCTGCGATGGCGGTCACAGGGTCGCTACCAAGTGCCTATGGTCATGCGAACACCGTATGGCGGAGGGGTGCGGGCGCTTGAGCATCATTCCGAAAGCCGCGAAGTCTACTGGGCCCATACACCGGGATTGAAAATGGTTATACCTTCCGGACCGCGCAATGCCCGGGCTCTGCTGATTAGTGCTATTCGTGATCCAGACCCGGTGATCTTTTATGAACCCAAGGCCCTTTACCGTGCATTTCGTGAAGAAGTCCCTGAGGCGGAGGAGACGATGCCAATCGGCAAAGCGCAAATTATGCGGGAAGGTAAAGACCTGACCATGGTTTCGTATGGTGCCATGATGCGGCCGACGCTGGAAGCTGCTTCCGAGTTAAACGCTAAAGATGGCGTCGAGGCAGAAGTGATTGACTTGCTGACCATTTCACCCTTGGATGACAATACTTTCGTGAAATCCGTGCTTAAAACCGGCCGGTGTGTCGTGATTCATGAGGCCCCCCGCAGTTTTGGGCCTGGGGCAGAAATTGTCAGCCGGTTAATGGAAAAGGCGTTTTACTATCTTGAAGTACCCATAGAGCGTGTGACCGGTTACGATATTATCATACCGTTATTTAGCCGTGAGAAAGCCTATTTGCCAAATGCCCAACGAATTTTGCGTGCAGCCAGAAAAGCGCTGAGTAACTAACCCAAGATGATTTAACAAAGGGATCGTAATGACCAGATCATTTAAACTGCCGGACCTGGGAGAAGGCGTCCATGAAGGTGAAATACTTGCCGTGCTGGTATCCGTTGACCAGAAAGTAAAAGAGGGGGATATCATTTTGGAGGTGGAAACAGATAAAGCCGCCGTTGAAATACCCTCGCCCTATAACGGCACAGTCAACGAAATATTGGTTAAACCGGGTGATATTGTCAACGTCGGTGAAGCAATCATGACCTTCTCTAACGGTGAGGCAGCCGAGCAGCCTAAAGGGGAAACGGTTGTGCTCAAACAGGAAGCCCCTGTTGATGAGGCCAAGGTTGCCGATCAGGTATCGCCAATCCACCGAGGTGGGCCGGTGCCGGCATCACCGGCAACCCGACGTCTGGCACGAGAACTGGGCGTGGATCTTCATTTGGTCGCGCCAAGCGGACCCGCGGGTCTGGTAACTGCCAACGATGTTCGTGCCTTTACCGAGGATGGAAGGGGGATATCAAAGACTGCGGAGCGTGCACCTGCGGCAGCCGTAGGGTTTAAACCCTCCGATGTTTCTGTTCCTTCACTTCCTGACTTCACCAAATGGGGTGAGGTGGAACGTGTCCCGTTTCGTAGCATCCGTAGGGCCACGGGCAAACAAATGACACTCGCATGGTCACAGATTCCGCATGTCAATAGCCAGGACGTCGTTGACGTCACAAAACTAGAAGCCTTTCGGCAAAAGCATAAAGCAGAAATTGAAGCCAGCGGCGGCAAATTGACCGTGACCGTATTTGCATTGAAGGCAGTAGCCACCGCACTGAAAGCATACCCGAATTTTAACGCGACACTGGACACTATCAACAACGAGATCATTATCAAACGCTACTATCATATCGGAGTGGCGGTAAATACCGACAGCGGCTTGATTGTCCCGGTGGTTCGCGATGTGGATCGCAAGAGCATAAAAGAATTGGCGGTCGAATTATCCGATCTGGTTGATCGAACGCGAAGCCGAAAAACAACCGTAGAGGAAATGCAGGGCGGCACCTTCACGATCACCAACGCCGGCGCTATGGGAGGCGGATTCTTTGCACCGATTATAAATCATCCCGAAGTCGCCATACTGGGGATGGGCCAGGCTCGCATGCAACCGGTGGTCATTGAAAAAGGAGAGGGTAATTACGAAATTGTGCCGCGCTTGATCATGCCCATTGTTTTGTGTATTGACCACCGCGTTCTGGATGGTGCCGATGCAATCAGATTTCTCAAAGTCCTTGTTGACACGCTCGAGGATCCGGATGAGTTGCTGATGAGTATGGTTTAAACTGGAGGTTTTAATTATGGTCATGGGGGAATTGATGCAGGAAACCGAAGTCCTTGTCATTGGCAGCGGACCGGGAGGCTATGCCGCTGCATTTAGGGCTGCGGACTTGGGATTGGATGTGACCATGGTAGATACAGCCCGACGGCCCGGTGGTGTCTGTTTGTTCAAGGGATGTATTCCATCCAAAACTTTTTTATACCTCGCGGAACTCATCCAGGATGCGGCTAAAGCGGAATCCATGGGAATCATTTTCGGCAAACCAAAGATCGATCTGAACGGGCTACGCAAGTGGAAAGCCCAAGTGATCGATAAAATGGCCGACGGGCTCGTTAATCTCAGTAATCGCCGGGGCGTGCAACTGATTAAGGGCCGCGCAGAATTTGAAAGCTCCGACACCGTTCGCCTACAAAATTCTGAAGTCAGTCATATTAAATTTCGTCATGCGATTTTAGCCACGGGGTCACGGCCCATTAACTTCCCCGGCAACAATTTCGAAGCCGGCAGCAGAATAATGAGTTCCAACGGCGCATTGGCCCTGGCAGACATTCCGAAGCGGCTGTTGGTTTTAGGAGGGGGATACGTCGGTTTGGAGTTGGGAACCGTATACGCGTCATTGGGCTCGCGCGTTACTCTTGTAGAAATGACGGATCAGCTGCTTCCGGGCGTCGATCGGGATTTAGTGATGCCGCTAGGTAAAAAGCTCACAGCCATCTTTGAAAACATTTATTTAAATACCAAAGTGGCATTACTCGACGAACACGACAACGGCGTGAATGTTACTCTCGAAGGTGAGGTGGAAACACCGCATCAGACGTTTGAGCGCGTACTGGTTGCTATCGGTCGCAGGCCGGCTAGCGATGAAATTGGACTTGGGAACACTAAAGTAAAATTGGATGATCACGGTTTTGTGATCGTTGACCAACAACTGCGAACCATCGATGAGAAAATTTTTGCCGTTGGAGATGTCGTCGGGGGTATGATGCTGGCTCACAAAGCCACCCGTGAAGGTAAAATAGCGGCGGAGGTTATCGCGGGGGAACCTTCAGCCTTCGATGTGAGAGCAATACCGGCAGTCGTATACACCGATCCTCAAATTGCCTGGTGTGGCTTAACCGAAGAGCAGGCGCGTCGTGAAAATCGTTCTATAGAGGTACAACGTTTTCCTTGGAAATTTTCAGGTAGAGCAACAACCATGGGGGCACCGGAAGGATTAACCAAGATCATTATCGACCCGGAAACCCAACGTATCCTCGGAGTAGGAATTTGCGGTCGGGATACGGAAGGGCTGATTTCAGAAGGGGTTCTGGCCATAGAAATGGGGGCCCTGGCGGAAGATATGGCCCTCAGCATTCATCCCCACCCTACCCTTTCAGAAACAGAGGGGGAGGCTGCAGAAATATTTCTGGGTACGGCCACCCATATCTTGGGTAAATCTAAAACCAATTAGTAGTAAAATGATAGGATGAGTCGAAATAGCGGCGTCAAATCCATTTTATGAGCGACTTCAAGGATGACCATGAAAGCAGACATGCGAAAGACCAAAGCAGAGCTTGTCGAGGAGTTAATTTCACTCAGGCAAAAGGCTACCGAAGCGCACGATTTGCGAAACCGTTTGGAACATGCTGAGAAATCATTTCGGGAATTGCAAACTCAATTCGAGCAGCGGACCAAAGAACTTGAGCGCGAATGCTTTGACAGGGATCGTACCGAGGAAGCCCTACGCATGGCGGAGGTTATCGTAGATCAAAGTCCGGCGATCCTTTTTCGCCGTTTGGCCGGTGGTGAGAAACCTAAACTGGTGTATGTTTCCGACAATATACGTCAGTTAGGATATACCGCCGAAGATTTTATGAGCGGAGAAGTGCATTTCAGAGACATCGTGCATCCGGATGATTTCGAGCGCCTCGGCCAGGAAATCAAATACTATGCCGAAGAGGATGTGGAAGAATACACTCAGGTTTACCGGATTTTAACCAAAACTGGAGATGT
>JASFJP010000174.1:0-8413 GCA_050121225.1 Desulfobacterales bacterium | reverse complement strand
CATCAGCTCTGCCGCGGGGTGCCCTCACTAAAAGCCATGAGACCTTTGAAGAATGCTCAATTTTATTCAAGTTAAAGGAGAAACAAAATTTTATCCGCAGACATACAACAGGTATTCAAGGATTGAAATTTTGTACCCCGAGGGCATTTGTTGCACTGCCCCTGACGCAGAAATTGGACAAAAGGGGCGTTTCGCTAAGGTCTCATTTACCAGGGAATAAATTGGTAAAGCTTAGCAAACATCTCATAGACCTCGATCCAGTTTTGAAGGTCCTTGGCCGTGCGGATGTGTGCCCGCTTGTTTACCATAACCCAGCTCATATGGGCGGCGCCGTCTTTACAACTGGAACAGTCTCTGGTTTCAGAAGTGCAGCAGCGGTGCATTGTGTTAAGGTCGGACGCCCAACGAATAAATTCGATTAAACGCTTGGGCTGGGGATCCCGTGTATCCAGCGGCTGGGTGACGGAAGGGCATTCATTCCAGCCGAAGCTTCGGCCCAACATTGTGCCGGTGGTAATGATTTCGTGATAATATTTGGAGGATATGACGGTTTGCGGATACCCGTCCAGCATTTCATCCATTTCAACCCGCAAGTTTTCCAACTGCTCCGGCTGCCAGCTAAAACCGTCAACGCCCTCATCGTTGGAAAGCAACTGCAAGTGAACCTTGAGGCCGGCGTCTCTGATTTTACGGATGATGCGCTCAATTTTTCCAATCTGCTTGGGAGTTAGGGTATAAAGATAATAAACGTTGGGATCGCCTGCATAGTTTTTACTGGATATGCTGAAAGTGTCTTTGCCCCTGAGTATTTTTTCATCCGCTTCGTCTCCCCAAAGAGAGATGCCCAGCATCATATCGGGGAATCTGCTACGGGGTATTTTAATCAATCCGTTGGTAGCGCAAAAGGTCGGCAGCCGTTTGTAAAAGGCCTCCACTCTGTCCAGGTAAAGGGTGGGCTCACCGCCAATTAAAATCGCAAGGTTAACGCCTCGATCCATTTCTTTGTCGATAAAGGCCTCCCATTTGGCCAAATCCATTTCCTCGACCGCGGCCTTATGCTCGTCGGAGGAATAAAAAAAACAACCTTTGCATCGCAGATTACACTTATTGGTGACATCATAGATCGAACTGCGGATGTTGAGCTTAGAAATCGTTTTATAGCGTTCATACCATTCTTGATCCAACAGGGAGCTAACGGTAATCATTTTTTTGTGGGTTTCTCCTTCGGAATTTTCTTGCGGCACACCAAAATACTATCGGGAAATATCACTTTCGTGACTGTCTATGACGCCATTAGAATACCTCGTGTCCGGGAGGTGCGATCAGCTGATTACAGAGATTGTTGCCTTTTTCATATCCCATTACCCAGACTGCAAGATAGGTATCAACATAATCAAGCCAGGATTTAAACGTAGCCGGATCGCTAGCGTGCCTAAACAAACGGGCTGTCACAACCGCGCTACCAGAGGCATAATGACGGCAATCAACACAGTCGGTATCCGGAACGCAGCAGGCGACATCTCTATTCCAGGATAGATCGGTGCGATACTGTCTGAATGATCGGCCCAGCCCGATATCGGTTGAGGGGTTCCTACGTGGATATGAACACGAATAAAGATCATGCAGAGCGGACCGGTGGGTGTGAGCCACGGCATTGTAATACGAAAATAGGACATTGCGGGGATATGTTAGCAACAGATCAACCATTGCCTTGCGGGTTTTATCCAGAGAGTCTGCCGTGTGCCGCAAAGATCCCTTATATCCCACCGGGGCGGAAAACATGTTGAAAGTGAGCCGGCAGTCATGAACGGCCAGATATTTTGCAACTTCGTAAACCTGATCGATGTTTTTGCGGGTAAAGGTGTAAACAAAAACGGCTCGAGGATCGCCTTCATAATTTTGAACCTGTCTGTGCAGCATATTTTTTGCCTTGCGGATTTTAAGGCTGGTTTCATCATTGCCCCAGACAGAGATATGTATTTTATATTGGATGGGCTTAGGGATGAACTTCAAACCATTGGACGCAATTGTTCCCAGCGGCATTTCCTGATAGCAGATTTCACAAAGCTCTGAAGCCATGGAAGGTTCTGCACCGGCGAGCACAACATAGGTGATGCCGCGCTTCTTCTCGGCGCGCATGAGCTCGCGCCAGGCCTCCGGGTCCTGGATCTCGCGGGCAAACTGTTTGTCGCCTTCGTAATAATAACATCCTTCACACCGAATATTACACCGGTTGGACATGTCATAGGTTGATTCACGCAGGAAAAAATATTTACGGACTTTTTCCCATCTTTCCCGGGTTTCATGATCGGCCAGAAGGTCTGAAAATTTCCAGTCTTTATCCGGTGTATGTTCACTTGAGAAAGTCTGCTTGCCCGTCAGAGCATCCATATGCTTACTCCAGAACAAATATTTTTCGGTCGCTTTACTCAGTAAATTCCTGATTCTGGTATGCGTTCAGGAGCGATCTTTCAATTTATTATCAATATATTCGGCTATTAGCCGCACATTTGTCAGCTTGGGATAATCATCCTCATCTATTCGGATAGCATATTCATCCCGCAGAACCAATGCAATCGTTGCCAGATCCATGCTGTCGATTCCTACCTCATCGACCAGGTCGATTTCGGGGTCAAATGTTTCAGGCGTTACATCTTCAAGTTTGAGTTCGTCGATCATGATTTTCGCTACGTGCAGAATGATCCTATCAACTTTAGTTCCCGTTGGCATCCTGATTTTTCTCCTTTTTCGCTAATAAATCCCCTCAAGTTTTAAGCGCCACCACTCCGCTGCAAACTATCTCATCCTCCATCAATATACGAAAAGAATAAGTGTCGGTGTCTTCCCTCAACGGTGCCGCGATGATTTTTAGCTGATCATCGGGGCGGATGATTTGCTTAAATCTTACCCGGCGCACAGCCGATACTTTCAAATCCTGCTTACGTGCTTTTCGAATAACATCAATGACCATGCCAATCTGTGCCACTCCCGGTAAGATCGGTTCTCCCGGAAAATGCCCGTGAAACCATGGAGAACCCGGTGGAAGGTGAATAGCGGCTGATATCTCATTTTGGTCGGATCGGGCCAGGCCTTTTAAAGTGGACCACGCCATAGAAGACTATTTTAAATGAAATCAAGTAAATATTCAACCGCAAAAGGCAGTTAACTTAAGCGAATCAAATACTCCCACATAGGACCGCAGTGGCCGCGTTGATATAGCCGATTAATTGTTTTGGCGGTATCTTCCCCACCGGCACCGATTACCCAGTTGATTCGGTCCCGTGCTTCTTGCCGGACCTGCCTTACGATTTCATCCGAATCAATTAAGGCTGAGCGGTAAAATACGGGTTCAAGAATGCTCCGGCCTTCTGTTATCTGACCCTCGTCGACGGCAATATCGTACAATGTCGTTCCCGGGTAAATTCGCATACCGCAGAAAAAGAATAAAGCGGATTTTTCGAGGCTTCCGGCCCCGGTAAGGGTTTCTTTGAGTGTCTGAGGAGTTTCTCCGGGCCCCCCCAACAAAAAATAATGGGCAATATATAGACCCGCCTCGCTAGCGGCCTGATGGATTTTAAAAACCTGCTGGTCCCTAAATGGCTTGCGGTAGGATGCCAGCACGGAGTTTGACAGGGAATCCGTGCCGAATTCCACATGGGTCAAACCCGCATCCGCCATTATACGAAAATAATCCTCAGGTTGCTTCAGCGGCGCGAAGAAGGCCCCCCACGGTATTGATAACCCGTTTTTCTTAAAGGCCCTCGCCACCGCCAGGCTGTGAGAGTTATCGGCATTAAATACCGAGTCGGTAATAAAGAAATATTTGGCTCCGCTTGCCTGCAGCTTGAGGGCGGCGGCCGCTGTTTCTTCGGGCTCCATGAGTCTTAGATGATGCCCCTCAATATGGGGATAGGTGCAGTAGACACATTTGAAATGACATCCCCGTTTGGTCTGCAAATTGAGCATGCCGCCGTTTTGCAGGTAAAAATGGAGGTTTGCAGGATTGGGGTTGATCCGACGCGTGATTTTTCCTCCCCAAGGTTCCGGGATGGTTTTATGGGTCTCAGGGATGACGACGCCCGGTATCGCCCCGGCATCTTTATGTTTTTCGATGGCATTTAACAATAACGGCAAGCGTTCACCCTCGCCAATGACACCATAATCGGCCTCCAATGCTTTCATGGTTTCGGCCGGGAAGATGGTAAATCCGCTTCCTCCAATAATAAGCCGGGCATCGCTGTGCTTCCGGATCACATCTACGATCGTGCGGTATTGTCCGATAAATCCCCTTGGATCCGTCGTATCGGTGTTGTCAATGTTGCGCAAGGACAGTCCGATGATATCCGGTGAAAATTTTTTTATAACTGCTGTCAGTGAATCATATCCGCCTAGACTGTTCATATCCGCAATTTGCACCTGGTGATTTTCCGCAATGGCGCCGGCCACGTAATCCAATCCCAGGGGATAAACCGGGTAGGGTTCCCTCAGCGTATTGGCAGAAACCAGCAAAACTTTCATTGGGGCATCACCTCCACAGCAGTGATAAAATCGCCTGTTCCTAAAATAAGGGCGCCCTTTGCGCCTAACTCCCCGTGTTTATCCCCGCACAGCGGCCCGGGTATTTTTCTATCCTGTAAAAAGTTCACGGCTAGCACGGCTGCGACTGCAGATGCAGAGGCAAACTCTCCGGTTAATTTGCGGTAATCAATCACGGGGTGATTAAAACCGGTTTGCGCGAGCAGCGTTTGCAGCTGAATTTCGCCTTCACGGCGGCTGGCTGAAGGCAGTCCTGCCAGAATCACACCGTAGCGGTCATGAAGTGGCTGTTGCAGTTCAATTTGCTGAATCAATTTTGAAATCACTTCCGGATTAGTTGCGGTGTTTTCAAAGAACACGGATCGTATGGTTAGTCCGGAAATGCGTGTTCCTTTCCTTAAATAAAGAGCCCCACCACCGTCTGAAAGAATTGATGTGTCGGCAACGGAACGATCAAATAGTCGCGATAGTTCCGGATGAGATTCATCGGCCCCGACAACTAGAAAAGGATGATTATTGTTTTTTGATAAAAGGCCTGCTGTCATCAGTGACTGTTCGAATGAATAATCGCCGCCGGTCATTGTGATGTTGGCGCCGGTGGCCTGGAAATGCATAGCGACTTGACCTGCAGCCGCATTATGAACCGAACCGACAAAGTCTATGGGGCTGGGAAACTGCTCACCGGTTTCAAATAGGCGGTTTAAAAAATCCGAGGTTTCCGACAATGCTCCCCATCCGGTGCCCAAAAAAACAGCCGTCGGTGGATCGCCTGCACCCGACTTTTCATGGGCGGCCGTGGCCAGAGATAGTGCCAGGCGGGGAAAGCGCTTAAGACGACGAACCTGGCCGGCAGAAAGATTGGCAGATATTTCCTCTAGATCAAGCATTCCGGCACACACCTCTCCCCTTGCAATCGCCCTCATGGTCGGGCCTGTTCTTCCGGTCCCGGTAATACAAGCGTTACCCAGGATTGCCATTGGCCGGGTGTCGTCCGGAATTCTATCAGGCTTGGGCTTTCCACAGGCACCCAGGACAACGGCAGCGTTGTTGCCGCCAAAACCAAACGAATTCGAAAGAACAGTTTCGATCTGTTCTTGAGATGGTTGCATTACGGGATCCAGTTCTAATTCCGGGTCCGGGTGGCAGCAACCAACGGTTGCAGGAACCACACCGCTGGAAATGCTGATGGCGGAAATCACGGCTTCAATGGCGCCCGCAGCCGCCAACGAATGACCGCAAGCGCCTTTGACCGATGACAGCAAAGGTTTTTTCCGGCTAAAAAGGGCGTTGACAGCCCTGGCCTCGGAAATGTCGTTATCCAGAGTACCGGTACCGTGCAGATTAATGTAATCGATATCGGGCACCGAGACTCCGGCATCCAATAAAGCAGCCTGCATGGCCGCCAGGGCGCCTTTACCCTGGGGGTGTGGTGTTGCCGGATGATATGCGTCACACGACAATCCGGCACCGAGGAGTTCGGCAACGGCATCATCCGGGTCATTTGCTACCAGCAGCAACATGGCCGCTCCTTCACCCACCGACATTCCACGTCGGTTGGCGTCTAGAGGACGTGCTCCTTCCGGATCGATGAGTTGCAAAGCGTTAAAGCCGTAGTACGTCAACCGGCATAATGAATCAGCACCTCCGGCTAATACCCGTCTGACACTGCCGGCCCGGAGCATCTCTAGTGCGATTTTCAGGGCGACGGCACCGGAGGAGCAAGCGGTCGAAACAGTCAGAGCCGGTCCTGAGCACCGGTATCTGCGCGCAATAACCTCGGCCACCGAGCCGGTGGCATGTAGACGGTACATCTTCGGGTCCGGGGCTTTGCTTTTCAAAAGATACTCTGTGGTCAGCATACCTCCGGTGGTAACACCCATCACCACCGCGTCCGGAGCTTCTTTGGCGTCGGTCATGGCCTGGTCGGCGGCCAGTTGAGCCAGTTGATGGGTGCGAGGAAGATCGTGATTTTCAATCGGATTAGCCGCCTCTCCCACGGGCAGCGGTTGATTGGAAGCTGTCGGAAAGAGAGTTAACGGTCGAATACCCCTCAGGCTTTTTTGAATGGCATCCCTGGTATTCGAGATTCCGTTTCCCAGAGAGGTGACAATTCCCATTCCGGAAATATAAACCCGCACATCATTCAATTGCGTAACTCCGGCGAATTTTCATATACATATTCGGCCAGGGTTCTCAGGGTGGCGAATACTTTAACACCGAGTTCTTTGTTATCGATTTTAACGCTGTAATCTTTTTCGATCATGATTACCATCTCCAGCACATCGATGGAATCAATTCCCAGATCCCCCCCGACTAACTGGTTATCAGCCTTTATATCATCCGGTTGCACATCCATCAGATTCAGTACCTGCACAATTTTGATCTGAAGATCTTTGATTAATTTTTCCATTAATTATTCCAAACTTATTTTTTTGCGGGCGATATTAGAACGCAGGGATGAATTTTTAAAATAGCTTTCAGTAATCCTTTCGATAGTGATACCTGAACATCCTGAGCGGGCGGTGGATTTGGGATCATGTTTCTTTACAGCCACAACGATTTATAGTACCATCTTTTGCAGTTTAAACTGAAAAAATATAATTTTCTATTAAACTTTTCAATCATTTTTATTGAAAATGACCTCAGGCAACAAGAATGAACCGCTTTGATGCCAAAATCGAGGACCTTTTACCGCATCGCGATCGAATGTTACTGATCGATGAAATCCTTGAAGTAGATCATAATATGGCCGTTACACGCACCACCGTCACGGACCGTTGGCCGTTCTTTAACGGTCGCAGCGTTGATTCACTGGTATTGATCGAAGTCGTGGCTCAAACAGCGGGGATTAACAATGGCTGGGTTAGAATTCAAAAACACGGCAAAGATTCGGAAAAAAAAGGTTGGTTGGTGGGTATCAAACAGTCACGTTTTTTTGTGGATACACTGGCTTTAAATGATCGGATCATAACACGCACCGAAAATCATTTTGAATACGAAGGTTACCGCAAAATATTTGGAACTGCCAGAATCGGCGAGGATATCGTTGGTGAGGTTGAGTTGCAGGTCATCCAAACTCATCCGGCAGATTAGTTAATCGTTATGGTTGTCGAGCTCTTACTCTGGTTGTTAGCCATCGTCCTGGTGGTAGTGGGAATGGCAGGACTGCTTTTTCCTGTGATTCCAGGTATCCCGATATTGTTTGCCGGGCTTGTAACCGCCGCCTGGGCCGAAGGTTTTGAACATATCGGAACCGGCACCCTGATTGTCCTGGGGTCCTTGACCCTGCTTGCCTATCTAGTTGACTTTTTGGCGGGCGCTTTTGGCGCCAAACTATTCGGTGCCTCCCGCCGGGCCATCATCGGTGCAACGCTGGGTGCCATCGTTGGTTTATTTTTTGGAATTCCGGGCGTGTTGCTTGGCCCTTTTATTGGTGGCGTTTTAGGAGAGCTTACGGCCCAATCAGATTTGAAAACCGCAGGTCGTGCCGGTGTCGGCGCCACGGTGGGGCTTGCTTTAGGGGTAGCAGCCAAACTTGCTCTAGCATTTGCCATGCTGGGAACTTTTGTGGTTGTGCGCTTTCTTTAGGTTGTTAATACCGTGGAAGAGGCTTCCCAGCCGCGACATCTGAACCACACAAGAATATTCGCGGCTGGAAAGCCGCTCACACAATTTAGAATAATTATTTACGCAGAAAACTTGGAAATTCCCAGCTCTTACCTAAGAAAAAAAATAGTATTGGGAATGTCTCTAATAAGGAGATTCGGCCGATGAATGAAACACAAAGCGAAAAGGTTGCCCTGGTTACCGGTGCCAGCAAAGGCATCGGGCAAGCGATCTGTGCCGAGCTTGCCCAAAGTGGGTACCGGATTGTCGT
>JASFJP010000173.1:0-8475 GCA_050121225.1 Desulfobacterales bacterium | reverse complement strand
TAACACTACCGATGAATGTATCAAAATCGTGAATCTGAATGCATGGTTTGGATTGGACTGTCGCGGTATTTTCAAATTTGGGGAATATGAGTCCGACAGAATAAGAAACGCTAGATTGGAAAACCTGTCGCTCAGTTTAGTTAATCTTCAGCCCGATGTCATCGGTATTCAGGAAGCAAACAAGTTGCCGGCCTATGCCGACAAACTATCCAAAACCCTCGATTTGGACAATGTCTGGAAGATTACTAACTCAGGAATCAAGTTCTTCGGATTCGGAATTCCCCTGAATTTTTCAGCCGGAAGTACGATCATGGCCCGCAATCGTCACAAGCTTAACTATCTGGACTCAGCACGGCTCAGTGGAAAAGGAATTCAATCGAAGTGGGTGTCTATCCATTTTTCGGAAATGCGTGACGTCGTCGCTGCCAGAGTCGTCATAAACGGGCATCCCCTCATTATCTTCAATACCCAATTGCATTACAGTGTTATCTGGAGCGAAAAATGGGCAAAACATTTACGTGAGACAATTGACCGTTATAATTTGTCGTCCACCGAAAGAGAGGAGCTGTTAGCCTCGATCCATAAAAGCCAAAACCGCAGAAAACAGGAAATTGCGCGGCTAATCGATTTTGTAAAAAAAATTGTACGACGAAATGATGATCCCTATGTGATTATGGGGGATTTCAACACAACCACAGACTCGCCGGAGATGCGCCATTTTATCGGTGAACTTGATTTATTGGATGCTTACCGGATCAAAAATCCCCATCATCCCGGATATACATGGAACCCCGCAACAAATACCAACACCGGATATGACGGTTCAAGCTACTGGGCCGATGGGGTCACGTCTAAAGACACCAATAATAAACTAAAAGCTCAGTTCGATCGAAAATTTGGGCGACGAATTGATTTTGTTTTTTTATCTTATCAATTTGAACCTAATATGTTACAAGAAGCACAATTAATTTTTACAGAACCAGTCAATGGCCTTTTTATTTCGGATCATTTCGGCCTTCAGGTGGTATTGAACCAGATACCCTAACCGAAGAGATCACAAAATTCAGTAATCCGGAACGAATTACAGGTGGATATCCTATGAATGCGTCTACGTTTAGACTGATGAAGTCGCCCTTTGAATTTAATCCATTCAGGCCAAAAGATAATCCCAAATACAAAGGAACAAACCCGCTGGAGCGCGAGAGCGTTACCGATTCAATGGTGCTGGCCGTACTTTGTATTGCAACCATCTATTGGTTTCTAGATTCGATTTTAAACATTTTCTTTTCTAACAAATTTAACCTGATTGCAGAACTCATTGGTCCGGATCTCTACGATATCTACATTCGTGCCGTAGTGCTATGTCTCTTCATTATCTTCGGCTCACATGCCCAAACTATCATCAATCGGCTCAGAGAAGCGCAACAACAGCTGAATGAATCAGAAGAACTGTGGCGTTCTCTGGTCGCCACAGCACCGGACATGATTACAACGGTTGATCAAAAGGGAATTATTCGATTTACGAACAAAACCATTGCCGGAATGGCTCCAGAGAAAGCGATCGGCCACAAGATCTTCCGCTTTCTGCCTCACGATTACCGCGAGATTGCCCGCGAAAGTATTGAAAGTGTCTTTCGGACCGGCCAACCGGAGAGCTTCGAAGTACGTGTGGGCGATCACCGTAATCCAACGTGGTATACCTACCGTATCGGTGCTTTGCGACTGGGCACAAAAGTTATCGCCGCAACCATTATCTCCTCGAATACGACCGAGTTCAAACGGGCAGAAGAACTAATACGGTATAAGGAATTGTTTGATAACGTTGCTGAAGGGGTATTTCTCTTCAATGCAAAAGGAAAATTCATTGAATCCAATGACCGGGTTCTTGAAAGCACGGGTTACAAAAAGGAGGAATTTCTTAAACTGAGTATCGCTAAAATAGTTGAAACCGATCAAATTCCATATATAGAGAATATGATGAAAAGGGTCCGAAGAGACAAAGAGGTACGGTTCGAACTGAATATAAAAACCAAAGACGGCACCCTAATACCAAATGAAATTAATTGTCGTTACGTGTCCTATTTGGGCATGCCATTTTTTTTATGTGTTGCCAGAAACATAACTGAGACAAAGCTTCTGCAAAATCAATTGATCCGATCAGAAAGGCTCGCGGCCACAGGACAGTTGGCGGCATCGATAGCACACGAAATAAATTCTCCGCTGCAAGGCATTACGTCATTGCTGAGCGTTATAAAATCGACTTATCAAATGGATCCCGATCTGCTGAGCAAATTGGATCTGGTTAAAAACGCATTTGGTAGTATTCGCGACACTGTCCGAAATCTTATTGACCTTAACCGTCCGGGCAAAGAAAAAAAACAGCCTTTGATGGTGAACCAAGTGATCGAGAATACCGTTGAGCTCGTACGCAGTCACCTAAAAAGAAGTAAAGTGCGTGTCGAATTAAATCTTGCGGCAAGGGCATCCAAAATTTACGCCTCGCCCCAACAAATCGGTCAGGTGATTATGAACCTGATCAACAATGCCGTTGAGTCTATCACCAGTTCAGAGGGTTATAAAAAGAAATTAGCGCAGACACCTGCGACAGGTGGGCTGATCGATATCGCTACCTATAATCAGGACGACGAGATAATCATTGAAATAAAAGATACCGGCCAGGGTATATCAGAAAAAGATTTGGATCACATTTTTGACCCATTTTTCACTCGCAAAAAAACCATGGGGATGGGTGTCGGCCTATCAATCTGCCATGGTATTATTGAGGATCATAGGGGTATAATCGTAGCCGAAAATTTGCCGGATGGCGGTGCGGTGTTTACGATTAGACTGCCGTTAACGCATCAGCCAGGCGCTTAAGATTTATTTAGGAGATTTGTGTAGCAAAATACACTTCTGGGAGATAGTTTATCGATTCTATACCAATCCCACCGATTTAACCGCGCGTTCAAGCTGCTCTAAACGGAAGTCTAAACTGCCTGTATACCCGACAGAAATGCGCAGCAACCCCGGTGATAGGCCCATTTTATGTTGTTCTTCCGGAGGTATTTCCGAGGACGTCGACGAGCTTGAACAAGACATTAGGGTATCAAAATAGCCCAAAGATACCGCAATCAGGCCGAAACGTTCGGTATTCTGCAGCGTTTCCATGAGTCTTTCTGCCCGATCTTTGGTTTCACAATCAATGGTCAGAATGCCTCCATAGCCATACCCTTGGTTAAGTATCGAGCAAATCAATTCATGCTGCGGGTGCGAAGGTAATCCGGGGTAGATTACGGATACACCCAATTCATGGAGTCGAGTAGCGAAAGCCATGGCTCGGGTCCCGTGCTCCCGCATGCGAAGGGCCAAATGAGGCAGCCTTTGGATCAAGTCGTAGGCAACCCGGGGATCCATAGTAGGACCCAAGAGCATCACTCGACCGGTATGAAGATCCATCAGTCTGTAAACAACATCTTTGCTGGCACAGATGGCGCCGGCAATCACATCGCTGGCTCCATTGACAAATTTAGTCAACGAATACACGACAATATCGGCTCCGAGCTTCGCAGGTGAGACCATCATGGGAGAAAAGGTGTTGTCGACAATCAGGGTAAGGGATTTATCGTGAGCCAACTCGGCCAGTTTTGGAAGGTCGGCCACTTTTAGAGTAGGATTTCCAAAGGTTTCGGTATAAATCACCCGCGTCTCAGGTGTGATAGCTTCCCTAAAACCGTCCAAATCGGTAGGATCAACAAAGGTCGTTGAAACTCCCATTTCGGGCAACAAATCATTAAGCAGGGCGTGGGTGCCGCCATAAACGGTATCGCTGGAAACGATGTGGCTACCGTGCTGGCAGATTTGCAGCAGAGCGCAAGCAATAGCCGACATACCGCTCGCAGTGCAAACGGCTGCATCGGTGGCCTCCATTGCGGCCAGGTATCGTGCCAGCACATCCACAGTTGGATTAAAGTGACGACTGTAAAGGAAGCAGCCTCCTTTATCGGGTCCACGAATACCTTCAAAGATTTTGGGCATGATGCTCGGATCCATAACCGTGAACGTCGAGGATCGTGAAATAGAGGGAGCCACACCTCCATGTTCTCCAAATTCCCGTCGGGTCTCCAACAATGCCTGTTCAGGATTATAGTATTGCATAATTCACCTCCGTAGATGAAAGCCTAATCCTTGGTAGGAGGCTTTAGATTCACCTCGATCTTTTGAGGCGTGATGCGTAAAACGTTAACTCCCAAGGGCAGTTGAACATTTTTACCGGATAATGTGATCATACGCTTGCCTACTAACTGCTGACTGAGGTCAACGTCCACCCGCACATCTTGGTCGCGCAAAGCGTTTATTTGACCCTGCCGTCCCGAAAGCGTCAAATCCACCGCTTTTGATGACCCTTCGCCCACTATCAATTCTCCCGCTGGGTTCACATACCGGATTGGAGCATTGACGGTAATTTTAATATCCTGTTGACTTGCTAAAATCAGCCAGGCAGCAAAAACAAGGGCAAAAGCGCTCAGTTTTGCTTTCCAATTCTTAACAATCAGATCTTCGATAAAGTGTTGAATTGTCGGCACGCGGATCTCCGGATCTTCCAACCAGGTCTTGATGTTTTTTTCCAACTCTTGCGGATCGCTCCAGATGGATATCTCGCCGGCGACGACGCTGGACACCTCAGATCTTTCTTCCGAAACTACCAAACAGACGGAGTCCGTCAACTCTGAGAGCCCAAGGGCCGCCCGATGTCGAGTGCCATAATGCTCGGGAAGATTCTCCCTTTTGGACAAAGGTAAAATACATCTCATATGAGTCAGTCGATCTTGCGACAAAATGATAGCACCATCATGCGCAGGTGCATGCTGGTTAAAAATGCTTTTAATCAGCATGGAATCCGGAAGTGCCATTATTTTTTGTCCGGCGTGGATAAATTCAGAAGGGTTGTCATCTCTGGTCAAGACAACCAAGGCCCCGATTTTTTCTGCCGCCAGATCAAACAGGACCTGAGCAAGATCTTTGGCGAAGGTTGCCCGAAAAACTCTCCGACGGGATCTCAGGTATCGAAGCGGACTGACTTTTTCCAGAACCTGTCGAATCTCGGACTGAAAAAGAATGAGCAACAAAATCAGAAGCACTTGCCACAGAATCTGAAAAACCCAGGTGGTCAAAAACAATCCCCAAAGCTTGGCGATCGAATAAATTCCACCGAGTAAAACCAAACCGATGAGGACCCGAAGAGCCCGGGTTTCACTGAACCATTGATAGAGCTGATAGGCAACCAGGGTGAGAAATAAAATGTCGATGAAATCGCGCCAGGTGGGAACTGGAATGTAATTTAATAAGGGCAAGGGAATACTCCGTCTAATTGCTTAATGGCGCCATAGCAACAATTTATAACGGCCGCGACCGATGATTTTCTTAAGTTAAGGATCGGTATTTCCCTCATAGGGTTTTCCACATTCTTTACATCGCCCCTCCGGACCAATCACTCCGATACAGTTACCGTCACTGCATAAAATCCGATTTTCCCAATCCGGATCAGCGCGCAATTCATCTTCTTGCTCTAACTCTTGTTCTGACTCCCTTTCCTCTTCGAGCCCATCATCCTCTGGGGGAGCGGTTTCCACAGATAAGACCTCTTCGGGTAGCGTACCTTCATATTTTCTACCGCATTCCTTGCAATGCCCGTCCGGCCCAATTACACCGATACAGTTACCGTCACTGCATAAAATCCGATTTTCCCACTCATCGGCTGCGGCGAGTTCTTCGTTTCCTTTTTGGGGTAGTTTTGTTTCCATGCTACAGTACTCCGCGGTTTCAGGTAAATAATCTAAACTTTGAGAAGCTGCTCAAGATCCTTTAAACTTTGAATATGGTATGGTGAAGACAAATCCTGGTTGCGATAAGCGACCAGCGGAATTCCGGCCGCAGCGGCGGCCAACTCATCCAGTTTGGAATCACCGATGTAAATAGCATGCTGCGGTTCAATATCAAAATAATCCAATACTTTTAGCAAGGCATCCGGATGGGGCTTGGGTCGTTCCACATCCGTCGAAGTGACAACCAGATCAAAATACCCGTCAAGACCGAATTCGGCAAGCAATTGATTCATGGTGTCGGTTCGGTTGGTGGCGATAGCAGTTTTCCATTTCGGTTTGATCTTCTTAAGCAGTGAAATCAAGTAAGGTTCCACGGTCAATAACTGCAGATACCATCGATAGTCCATGGTCCTGCGATAATCGTGGACGGCTTTCAGGCTTACTTGATCCGGAAATAAATAGTTTAGTGATTCATCCAGCGTGTGCATATGAATAAAGGTAAATTGATCGTCCGTCATAGCTGTTTTACCGAAATGATTCAGAATACGATTGTAATACGCCCGATTGGCCTGTTTGGTATCGAATAAAACGCCGTCACAATCAAACCCGACAACCTTGATATGTTTCATAGGATCCTCTGCTACTCTAATCAGTTTTACGGGCACGCAGAAAACCATACACCCTTATGTCAAGCTGCGGTCGGATTTCGCTGTCGGTTTCCAGTACGATTGAATCATAGTAGCGTCCGACATCTTGTTTGCGATTCTCTACCGTTAGTTCATATGCAGTCGTCTGGGATTTCTTAATCTCTTCTAGTTGAAAACTAATGTATTTACCTTTGCTGGCCCGGGCGTTGAGTATCTTGAATGGATATTTCTCTTCAAGAGTAATCATCACCGAGCTTTTGACCGGATCACCGACATAACCACGCAGACTGATATGACGCGGTTGGATGGTGACAAATCTTTCTACATCCCCGGTGATTCGAAGATCCAGATTGGCACTGTTTGTAGCATTGGTGAACACCTTGGCACTTTTGTTAATTTTACGGCCGCCGTATCCGTTGGTATCAACTTTCAACGTTATTTTTCCCTCACCACCGGGAGGAATTTGTCTCGCAAAAGAGACTGCGGCGCACCCTCACCCGGTCTTCACACGTTCTATTTTCAAAATAGCGTTACCCTTATTTTGAACCGTAAAATCGTGAACAATTTTCGTGCCCTCAAGAACTGGGGAAAATTTAAAATGGGTCTCTGGGAAAAAGATTTTTGGTTTTGGTAGAACCGTATTCTCAGCACTTTGATCAGCGGCTACCCCAATCGATACAGACAGAAAAAGACTTATTATTAGTATCAACGCCGCAGGGACTCTAAATTTCATCATAATCTCCCTCTCTTTGGACAATAATCTAAAACTAAAAAATTTTAAGATGCCTGTTCAGGAATGTCAAGCTACTACCATTAGATGCTATAAGTCCATTATCATATATCAACAACATACTATCAAGTCCTTTGAATGATATCCAGTATGATCGGTTCTACCGATCTTACATCAAAAAAACCGGATCGACGTCGATGACGACTTGAATGTTTTGACGAAAAATGCCCACCGAATTTTCAAACATGAGCTGATTTATAAAACCGTGAAGTGCTTTTGCATTCAAACCGTTTAGCAAAATTTGCCAGCGATAGCGTTGGGCGATTTTAGTTAGCGATGCCTCGATGGGCCCCATAATATCTATTGTTCTATAGATGACGGAACCGTCTCGCTTCAGCGCCTGACACCTTTCTCCCAGATGACGCGCATAGTTTTCAGTTTTGGCAGGATCCTTACCGGATATTTTTAGTTGTATCATGCGGGTAAAGGGCGGATAATTTAGGGCTTTACGATAACCGATTTCTCGTTGGTAAAACAGTTTAAAATCCTGAACTTTAGCGGCGGAAATGACAAAATGCTCCGGATTATACGTCTGCAGGATGACTCGACCGGGACGACTTCCACGCCCTGCCCTTCCGGCCACTTGGGCCAGCAGCTGGAATGTGCGTTCCCCGGCTCGAAAATCCGGAAAACTAAGAGAAAGGTCGGCGCAAATTGTGCCCACAAGCGTGATATTCGGAAAATCATGACCTTTTGCTACCATCTGGGTCCCCACTAAAATGTCAATAGTTTCATTCTGAAGACCCTTTAACAGCTTTAACATAGATCCCTTGCGAACAGTGGTGTCTCGATCCATCCTCGCAACCCGGGCGTCGGGGAAAAGCGCAGATATCATACCCTCCAACTTTTCCGTACCGAGACCTAAGTGTTTAATTTTGGTCGAGCCGCATGCATCACAGCTTGATGTGGCGGCGCGGCTGAACCCGCAATAGTGGCATCGATAGGCATTGGCACGCTGGTGCAACGTTAAGGTAATATCGCAGTGTTGACAACGGATCGACTGGCCACAGGATCCGCAAACTGGAAAACTGGCATATCCGCGCCGGTTTAAAAAAAGGAGGGCCTGTTCTTTTCGATCTAGCGTGGTTTTGATGGCCTGCTGTAGCTCTGGCGTGATAAAGCGCTGGATCCCACGGGTATCTCTGTATTGACAAAGATCCACAATTTGAATTTCGGGCAGCGAGCGTCGTTCAACCCGTTTCTCTAAAATCAGTTC
>JASFJP010000172.1:0-8486 GCA_050121225.1 Desulfobacterales bacterium | reverse complement strand
GTTCTTAAGTTCTAAAACAATATCTTGCGGTTTGCGCCGGATAAGAACAATGAGAAGAATAAGAGCGGCCAACACAAGCCAAACGGTTATTCCCACAATCAGTTCAATATAGTGAGCAAGTATAAAGGTCTTAACGACGAGATAAACGTCGATCATGGCAGCTTCCCTTCATCGATATCCTACAAGCCTCGAAACCATTTCCGCAAACCATTGAAGGAGCGCACAAAAAACGCCCAAGTATCACGGTAACATATTAAAAACACTATTTTTTTATTCAACAGACCGGATTATATGGTAAAGCTCTATACGCGTCAAGTTGGAAAGATCGATTCCTTAGAGAAGCGGGAAATAGTGTGAAAGACAGGTGGCGGTAGCCCCGTTAGAAATCCATAGTCGGGTGGAAAGGGACGTTGATTTTGTTGCCTGAATAGGTTATAAGCGCCTCAATTGTTAATCAGGAGTAAGTTGGCAATGGAGACGCTTTTTTCCCCGTTTACAATAAAAAATATTACCTTAAAAAACAGAATCGTCATGCCCTCTTTGGCATCCTTCCTGATCGGAGATGACGGCAGTATTTCAGAGGCGACCATTGAGCATTACCGTCGGAGATCGGCTGGAGGACCGGCGATGGTGATTTTGGAAGCATGCGCTGTATCACCCGAAGGTATCGTGTCAGCCCACCAGGCCAGAATTTATGACGACCGGTTTATCGACGGTTTGGCCCAAATTGCCCGCGCCATGAAAGAGGAGGGTACGATTCCGGCGCTTCAGATTCATCATGGAGGACGCCAAACTTCCGCTAAAGTCATCCATCGTAAACCATTGGCACCTTCTCCACTTCCCTGCCCGACCATTCGAGGGGATGTAGAGCCCCTGAGCATTGATGGAATTCAAGAATTAATAAAAAAATTCGGCGATGCTGCACAACGAGCCTATCAGGCCGGATATGAACTGCTGGAAATTCATGGGGCTCATGGTTATCTAGTTAATCAATTTCTGTCGCAGTTTTCCAATATCCGCGAAGATAAGTACGGCGGCGATATTTCTGGAAGAACGCGATTCGCCAAAGAACTCGTAGAAGAAATCCGCAAGCGCATCGGCGATGAATTTCCTATATCATTTAAAATCAGCGCAGAAGAATACGTAGACGGCGGATTAACAACCAAGGAGAGCATTGAGATTCTGAAAATTTTGGTTGATGCGGGTGTCGACGCAATACAGGTTTCAGCTGGCAACGATGTAACGGCGGAATGGATCTGCCAGCCGATGTTTATGAAAAAAGCATGCCTGGCAGATTCCGCAAGTCAGATTAAAGCAGCATTGGAAGTGCCGATTATGGCGGTGGGAAGAATTAACGACCCCTTTATCGCCAACGAGATCATTGAACAAAAAAAAGCAGATCTGGTGTGCATCGGCAGGGGACTCTTGGCGGATCCAGAGATGCCTCAAAAGGCCCAGGAAGGGCGGTTTGACGAAATTCGCACCTGCATTGCCTGCAATACCTGCATGCAGTCTATCTTTAGAAAAGGTCGCATCGAATGTTTGGTCAATCCAATGCTGGGCAGAGAGCAAAAAATGGCCTTCATACCGACGGATCATCCGAAAAAAGTAATAGTCGTAGGAGGCGGTCCAGGTGGCTTGAATGTAGCATGGGTGGCAGCAAAGCGGGGACATGAGGTGCACGTTTATGAGAAACGCGGCGAACTCGGGGGGCAGTTGGTTCCCGGCAGTACACCGGGGCATAAGGCCGAAATACGCAGCCTGATTCGTTTTCAACAGAAGCAGGCCGAGCTGTTCGGAGTAAAATGCCATCTAAACCACGAAGTCGAGGCTGAGGACATCACCGCTCTCCATCCGGATGTGGTGGTATTGGCAACCGGCTCTCTTCCGGTGCTTCCACAGGTAGAGGGAATTGAAAAAGATATCGTTCTTACCTATGAAGATGTTTTGAATAAAGGGCTGCCACCTTTCAAAAAAGTAGTGGTTATAGGCGGCGGACCAACCGGTTTGGAATTGGCGATGCATCTCACCGAGTATGGATGCCAGGTCACGGTCATTGAAATGTTGCCTAAAATCGGAAGCGGTATGGAAGCTATGACCAAAAAGGTCATTATCCAAGAGCTCAAGAAAAACAACGTGACCGTTTTAACCGATACCAGATTGTTAAAAATAGAGGACAACGGGGTCGTGGTTGCGAATAAAGACGAGGAAAAAAAGTTTGTCGAAACTGAAAAAGTGGTAATTGCCATCGGCACTCGTCCGGATACCAGACTCTATGAAAAGATAAATTCCCTGGGCTTTGAGATCCACCAGATCGGCGATTGCCTGGAGCCAAGAAGTGCAAAAGATGCCATATATGAAGGTGCTGTGCTGGGTAGATGGATATAAATTAATATTGAAGATTGATATAGCCGTAAAAAGGCGCAAACAGCACAAAAATCGAATTTCAGACTTTTTACGAAACTGTCAAGATTGCAGATTGAAAATTTAAATAATTCTGTTTTTTTGGTTTTGTGCTTGATCGTAGGAAGTAAAAATCGGTAGGATTGCACAAATATTCAATATTCACTCGTCACTCGTCGATTGCTGATATTGGCGATACAATCCCCTGAATTGGTGGTAGGTCAGACCGAGTAGCTGGGCCGCTTTTTTTTGATTGTACCTGGCGTTATCCAGCGCTTTTTCAAGCATCCATACTTTCAGCTCCCAGACTGCTTCTTTTAGAGGCTTGGCTAAAAGCTCGGTAACATCATGAGGTTGCTCTGACTCCGATGAGAGATGCATCTTCGCGCTGGATGGGGTTTCAATATAGGGTGAATAAAAGGGATCAAAAATGATATGATCGATCGCTAACGAATCCGAGCGATATACTGCACGCTCAACCACATTTTTTAGTTCACGCACATTTCCGGGCCAGCGATGTCGTTCAAGGGCTTCAACCGCTTTGGGACTAAATTGCGGTATCTCCTCCCAACTCAGCTCAATCGCCATACGACCGGCGAAATAATGGGCCAGCAGCATAATATCACCCTCCCGCTCCCGTAAGGGGGGTAAGAAAAGTACTTCGAATGAAAGTCGGTCCAAAAGGTCTTGTTTAAAACGATTTTCTGAAGCCAATAATTTTAGATCTGCATTGGTCGCAGCGATGATTCGAACATCGGCCTCAATGCTCTCAGAGCTGCCGACCCTTTCAAAGGAGCTGTATTCCACGACTCTGAGGATTTTTTCCTGCACTTCCATGGGGATACTCCCGATTTCATCCAGAAAGAGGGTCCCTCCATCCGCAGCTTCAAATCGACCCATCCGTCGCTGCGCAGCGCCGGTAAAGGCACCTTTTTCATAACCAAATAATTCCGACTCAATTAGAGACGGTGACAGCGCGGCACAATTCAGGGCCAGCAAGGGACCTTGCCATCGGGTTGAAAGATAGTGCAGACGGTTGGCTGCCAATTCTTTTCCCGTGCCGCGTTCTCCGATTAAAAGTACCGGGCGGTTCACAGGCGCCACTCTTGACAGTCGCTCCTGAAACTCGAGAAACACCTCAGATTGCCCCAGGGCTTCAGTCGGTCGTGAAGTTGCACTTTTTCCAAGAGCGCTTCGATGTCTTAAGACATGGTCTTTCACTATTGATACCAGTTGTTGGGTTAATCGGCTATTAGTTAGTCATTTTTACCATTTTATAAATCCGCCTGTCAACCTTAAAATCTCATATTTTCGGTGGGTTGTCGTAAATTTCATTGTTGGCATAATTCCTGCTCATCACAGGGTGAAAATAATTGACATAACGGAGGTATCACCATGGGTATTTTTACGAGATTTCGCGACATAATCAGTTCCAACATCAATGCCATGCTCGACAAGGCCGAAGACCCGGAAAAGCTGATCAGACTAATGATCAGGGAAATGGAAGACACGCTGGTTGAGATTAAATCAGCATGCGCCGGAGTCATGGCCAACAGCAAAAAAGTCCAGCGACAACTGCAGGGTCTGGAGGATCGTGCTCATTATTGGGCAGAAAAAGCCGAACTCGCCGTAACCAAAAATCGTGATGATCTAGCGCGGCAAGCGCTAGTTGAAAAACGAAAATTTGCTCAACGAGTTGATACGCTTCAAAATGAGGTGGCGGAGTATGATCTTCTTATTGAACAGTATCAGGATGACATCCGACAGCTTGAGGATAAGCTAAAATCCGCACGGAACAAGGAACGCATGCTTGTACAGCGCCACATTCATGCACAGCGCAAAAGAAAGGCCCAAGAAGAAATCCGAAGGGTTGAAAGCACTGAGACCATTTTGAAGTTTGACGAACTCGAAAACCGAATCGAACGTATGGAAGCGGAGGCAGACCTCGTTAACTACGGGCGCAAAAAGTCACTGGGCGAGGAACTGGACAGGCTTTCCGTTGACGATGAAATTGAAAAGGAATTGCTGGCGTTAAAATCAACCGGTACCCAAAAAAGCAAAACGACCTCTAACGAAAAAGGTGAAAAATCAGCAACAGAAGTATAATTTTTTATTGATTGCAGCCGACGTTAATCATAAAGTCGTCCGAGCAGACGCTAATTCGGATCAGGTAATTTCGACATGAAAGAAGCTTTAATCGTCGCTATAGTATTCGGAAGTTTGGTGTTAATCCCAGCCGTCATCGGCGGAACCATCGTAATGTCCATCAAACTGCTTAAAAGCGGGGGTTCCCGGAAAGACCAGGCTGAAGATTCCAAAATCATTCAACAAATTTATCAGGGCCTATCCCGGATGGAAGAAAGAGTTGAGGCTCTCGAAACCATCCTGCTGGATCGAAAACAAAAGGATCATGAGACATGAGAACATTCAACAGCTTATCGCGAAATGGAATCTACCGTTCCCGCAGCGGCATACTATTGGGGGTATGCAGGGGGCTCGCTGATCATTTCGATTTTTCCG
Organism: Desulfobacterales bacterium; assembly: GCA_050121225.1. GTDB lineage: Bacteria > Desulfobacterota > Desulfobacteria > Desulfobacterales > JAFDCJ01 > JAFDCJ01. Next base: position 3,563 of record JASFJP010000172.1, on the reverse strand, counting down.
TATTTTGGGCCAGAACCATAGCGATACTATTTTTGTTCATCACAGGTTTCTGGCCGGCAATAGGACTTTACCTGATCGCAGCTCTGCTCATGAAGCCCGAACCCGTCATTCCTATTGAAACAGATGCTGAAAAAGAATTTTATGACAGCTATACGCATTCCAGACATCAAGCCGCCCACCGCCTAAAGCGGCGTTTTCAAAACCTGGAACGTCGCATTCGTCGCATGGAGGATATCGTTACGGCCCGAGAGTTTGATTGGGATGAAAAGTTAAATACTTAGCTGGAAAACCGCGAATAATTACGTTTCCGCAATCAATTCCGCTTCAAGTTCGGATGATGTCAAAACTCTTAACAAAGGATATAACGGATTCCGACGGTAAGAATTGAGAGTCTGTTCATGAACATCCTTTGAAAAAGCAGCCGAGCAGTTCTCCAGTAGCACTGCTTTAAAATCGTGGCAGATCGCGTCCATGACAGTCGTCAGGACACAAAATTGAGTTGATATTCCACCCACTGCACACAGTGAGACATCCCTTTCGTGGAGCCAATGTTCAAGACCGGTTTGAAAAAACGCCGAAAATCGTGGTTTAGGAAGCCAAAGATCATCATCGGTCTTATCAAGCTCATCAAGGACTTCGGCCCCTTCGGTACCAGCAAGAGAATGGGGATGCATGCGGCCTTTAAATATGAAGTCTTCTCGGTAAAAGGCATCCGTCGAAAATACCACCGGCCATTGGTGACTTCTAAATGTTCTGATCAAATGATTCAGAGGTTCAATAGTTTCTCTGGCGAACGATGTGATCGGAAGTTTTTTGGTCGTATCGAAATTATCTTTCACCATATCAATAATTAGCAGAGCCGGCTTTTCTTTGTTTGGATTCATCATAGTTCATCCTTCATATTTTAAGGGAAAATACATGTGGTCAAACAGACATAGAAAATGTACTATTTAAAGTCAAGTCGCTCTTATAACCAGAAGTATAAAAAAAGTATGCTGAGAATGGGAGGAATGATGAACAAAAATATGTTGTTTTTAGCGTTGATATCGATGATCGTGAGTTGCACTGCTAAGCAAGTTGATCAAAATGCGCCCGTAATCGATCCAAACCGGCCCCACCTTGCCATCACGCTGGTATATAATGTAGATGTTTATCAAAAGCCGTCATTTTTTTTACCCAAATCATTTCCTTCTTACGCAATCTGGATCGAAGAACAATCTTCCGAAAATGTTTTCACCATTTATGTCACCGGCAAAGCCGGAAAGGGTGAATGGATCTTGGCTGACAGTCGTCCGGAGTCTGTGCCGGTATGGTATGGAATAAAAGCAAGAGAAGAGGCCAAAAATCAGTTGACGATCGACGCCGTCTCTGGAGCGACACCATCAGGTGAGGCTGCAGAAATCGTTTGGCAGGTCCCACAAAACCTGGTCAATAAAAAAGTCAACCTATACATCGAGGCTAACAGTTCGTTTGACTACAACGATTATTACAATAAGCAAAAAGAAGGGCCAGGTTACAGCGAATACAATGGCCAGCCATCATTAATTTGGCACACGGTCCTGGATTTATCGGAAAGTACGGCAGACGCAATCTCTCCCGAAATTATCGGACATGGTCATGTTCTGGGCGCAAATCATCAGATCTATCCGGATATTTCTGAAATTACGACGGCCAAGGACACCTTTCAATACGTAGGCATCAAATATGTAAAAAAGGATTAGAGAACAGGTGAAAATGTATCCCTGAAAATCGGTAAAGCATCGGTTCTACAATCTCAGGCAATACTAAAGAACCGATGCTTAAAATTAAATTTGTTGCAGTATCTCGTCGGGAACATCATAGGTTTCGACCGGCGAAATGCTCAATTCACTTGGTATGGAATCCGCCAAGACCATTTGAATTTTATGTAATATTTCACAATCTTGAATACAGTTTGGTAGATTTTCCTTGGAAAGACAATCCTTGCAAGGGCTTTTTACAAGATAACCAATGTCAAAATCAAAGTTTTGATTTTCGCAACATCTTTCTTCCATTTTAGCACCTCATTCAATCTAGTTTACGTTGGCGAATTGCTACGTTTTTAGGCATGTTAATCAATTTTCACATTTTAGATTGACCATTTCCCAGTACTCATTTTTAACAACGTAGCTTTATAACTATACAACTATCATGCCAACTGATCGTTTTTTTATATATATTATTAAATTCCAGATGGTTACAGAAGTATATGCCCTGACAGCAAACAGATTGTTGACAAATATGGGCAGGTTTTGTGTCAAAAAATTGTCAGCTTCAGCATTTTCAAGTGCCGGATTGTTTTGCTGTATTTAAATTATCGGTCCAGGTTTTGATTGAGTTTAGCGTTTTTTGCTGCGTTTTGAGAAATTGATATAATCTTTGATCCAACCTGCAGGTTCTCCAATGGGGGCGGCGCAGGGTTTAAGGAGAAGATTCTGCAGGCGGTTTTGGCGGTAAAGGCGCCGGTTTTAATGGAAATGGTGTATCGGATAGTTGCTATGCAGAAAAAATGACAATTAAAGTTGGCAGGGTTGACATAGGCTAAATATTGTAAACCTCAAAGTTGCATAACCAACGCGGAAAGCCGGAAAACTTCAGATCCTGTGTTGTCAAGGGATCGCTGTCCCGCGGTCTCGCGGGACAGCATCACCTTTGACGCCTTTGGCTCGGAAGCCCTCCGACTTTAGCAGCGTTGGGGTAAACTAACGGACGGTGATAAGGCTGCTTCAGAGCCAAATTTTAATCTAAAAATTAAATACTTTGGCTTCTGCAGCCAAGTCAATTAAATGCGGACCTCCATCCAGCACCATATTGCGGAAAAATTTTGCCTCGTCAACCTGACGAGCATTGGCACATGGAATTCAAACGCCTACGGGAACTTCGTTATCAACCAAATATGGCAGATAGTCACCCGGGCAATCACCGGTGGGTGTATTTGTCGTCAACTCTCTTGAGGAATCCGCCCACATGACGCCGTCGTCGATTAAAAACAAATTAACCTGGTGTCCTTTAGAATGGGCGATCTGAGCAAACTGAAAGCACCGAGTTGCCGCCTGATTGTCATCACGACTGAGCACAAATAGGAAATTCGCCACCTTCGACCTCCTTTCTTTGAATATGGATTGATCGGTTTAGTACACCTTCTATTTCTTTTACTGAATTGCTATCCTGCTTTCAAATAAAAAATGGAAATGCGGGTTTCGATTGCGGCTTTGGAGGGGCAGCATTATCTATTGCAGAACTAGAGATTATGAAGAGGAATCACCAACCGATTGGGGTTGGCGCTTGGATTCACGCTTGCGAAGTAACACCCCTACAAACAACATGAATTGATGAATTGAAAAGAAGTAGAATAACATGCCGTCCTTGGCATTTAGCCCCAGGACTAAAAATAAGACGGCTCCCCAGAAAAGTAGCTTGGTTTTCATATCTCTCATCTTGGTATACTGACTGTAGAAATCTCTAAAATGTATATCGGAAAAATCATGGGAAAGCTTTAATTACGGAAATCAGATAATATCAGCATTATTCGGGAAGGGATGCTA
>JASFJP010000171.1:0-8570 GCA_050121225.1 Desulfobacterales bacterium | reverse complement strand
CACAGCAGGTTCCAGCACCAGACATCGGGCAATCGCCACCCTCTGTTTTTGTCCCCCGGAAAGTTGATCGATTTTCTTCTCTCCGAAGCCTGCCAGATCAACCCGGGCCAGGATAGCGTCTACCTTTTCTTTAATCGCCGCCTTGCTTTCACCGCGTCGCTTCAAACCGAAAGCAATATTCTCTCCCACATTCATCATCGGGAACAAGGCCAAATGTTGAAATATGAGATTGACCGGACGCTTGTTGGGAGCAATACCGAGCATGCTCTGACCCCGAATCTCAATCTCGCCCTGGGTGGGTTCCGTGAGTCCGGCGATCATGCGCAGCAAGGTCGTCTTCCCGCAGCCGGATGGACCTAAGATGGAGAAGAATTGACCATCCGGCACTTCAAATGACACGTCGTCCACCGCCACGAAATCCCTAAACGTTTTGGTGACGTTTTGAACCAACAGATCAATTTGCATAAAAAACCTTCATTGGGAAGCTTTTTTACTTGGCCGCTTTGACCTTGTCCAGAATCAGGCCCTCAATTTCTTCCAATTTGGCAGGTACGGGCGGATACCACTTAACGTTGGCAATCGCCTCCAAGGGAAAACAGCGTTCGAAATTACCCTTAATTTCGGCATCTAAAAATTTCCCGGCACCGGCGGAGGCTGTTCCGTATTTCTCGGCATTGGTAAAGACCGCCGCGTTTTCGGGCTTCAGCATAAAATTGATCCACTTATAGGCGGCTTCCACATTTTTGGCCTTGGCTGGAATGGCGAAGGTATCAATCCATCCCAGGGCACCGCTTTCGGGTGCAACAAAGTCGATGTTCGGATTTTCAGCATGCAGTTTCCACCCCCCGTTGTCCCAAGCCATGGCAACATGGACTTCGTTTGATCGCATCGACTGCAGCAGCGCGTCCCCGTTCGTCCAATAATTTTTAACGAATGGCTTACCCGCAATCATGGCTTCCCCGACTTTTTCCATCAATGCTTTGTACGCCACGGGATCGCTGTATTTCGCAAAGGGGTTTTCCCCCATAGAAAATGCCAGTGCGATCAGAGTCGGCCTTTTGAGGCGATAACTGATTCTTCCGGCATACATGGCATTCAATATGTCGGAGTAATCACTTGCAGAAGGAGCCATTTTGCGATTGACAACCAACCCCGATGTTCCCCAGCAGAACGGCACCGCATACGGTTTACCGGCAACCATGGTGTTTTTCTTAACCGCTTCCAGCATGGGTTCAATAATTTGTTCGGCTTGTATCTTGGAGAGGTCAATGGGTTGGTAAATCTTGTACTTTTCCTGCACTGACGAAATACGGTCCTGGCTGGGTTGAGCCAAATCAAAGCCGGCACCGCGGGTTGCGCGCAACTTGGCAATCATTTCCTCGTTGTTTGAGTAGGTGACCTTGACATTGATATCGGTTTCTTTTTGAAACTTTTCCACCAAATCCTTCGGAGCATAGCCCTTCCAGGTGAGCAGGGAAAGCTCTTCAGCCGCGTAAAGGTTACCAAAACCAAAAGTCAATACCATGGTGACGATTAATGACGTAAGAATAATCCTTTTCATAATTACTTTCCTCCTTTTATATGTTAATAGTTTGTTGAAAGTTAGACCATCATACAATCAACTTCGCGATAGGCTAGAATACTAAAATAGTCCATGGTTAATGGAAGAGATAGAGCGTATTTGACCAAAACAACTTTATTGGGAAAAGTCAAATTAAAAAAATCATCCCATGATTTCTATTGATAAAACATTTGATGTCGCTAAAAAAGCGTATGATCACAATTACCATGAATCCAATGACAATAATATGGGATTTTGACGGAACGCTGTTACCGAACGATCCGTTTGACAGTGAACAGTCGTTATTAATGTACAAGCTGTACGAGGCCGGAGAAAAACTGCCGCTATTCCTGCGAGCGCTAACCAGATTTTTGATTTATGCCGACAATCACGAACATTTGCGCAAAACTTTCAAGAAATTTTTCAACTGGTTTATGCAAGGGACATCGGTAACTGCGTTAGATCGAGTCTGCCAACGACTGGCTGATAAAATACCTGAAACGGATCGACAGACTATTTTGCATTTAAAGGATGAAGGCCACAATATGATGGTTTTAAGTTGCGGGACCGCGAACCTGAGTGAAGGCACTTTGAAAAAAGCCGGTTTGGATCATTGCTTCACAGCTATCGCGGGGAACCGATTTGACATAAAAAATGGACTCATCGCCGACATGTCGCTGAGAGTATCGCATCCTGAGGACAAAGTAACCTTTTTGACGGAAAAAGGAATCTCTCCGGATTCTACCCTTGCAGTTGGTGATGGATACACCGATATCCCACTATTGGATTGGGCTAGAATTTCGGTCATGCTCGACCGTACCGGCCAAAAGCAAAAAAAATATGCCCACAAAAAGTATCACTTTGTTAAATCTATTTCCGAAATTTTAGAGATGGTATAGGAAAAGATGAAATCGAAGAACCTCATCGTTTTCGATATGGATGGCGTAATTATTGATGTCTCCAATTCATATCGCGATACCGTCAGGCACACAATAAAATTGTTCTTCAGGCCTGCGCCGAATGCAGCACGGATGCCCGAACCGCTGTTTGATCTCTCAGATCTTGCCGGTTTAAAACAAAGCGGGGGGTTGAATAATGACTGGGACCTTTCGTATCAGGCGATCTGTCTGTTATTTACCCTGGTAGAAAAACCGAACTTCTATGATACCCGAGATCCGTGGTCAACATATCGGAGGACCCTATCCGGCTGTGATCTAAGTAAACTGGCTGACTACTTGAATTCAACAGATGGGCCTCTGATGACCCTGCTCAATCAGCATGGCAAAATAGCCGATCCCCTCATTGCCCGGTTTTATAGAGGTGATGTCGGCAGCGGAAACATTATTAAACAAATCTTTCAGGAAATTTATTTGGGAGAGGAGCTTTTTATATCGACCTACGGTCTGACTCCTAAAATATATAATAATAACGGTTATATTATACGAGAAGAAGTGCTGATTGATCGGCCGATTTTAGATGAGTTCTCGGAAATAAATCATCTTGCTATTGCAACCGGTCGTCCCGAGGCAGAAGCAGAATATCCATTGGATCATTTCAAGCTCAGGGATTATTTTGATATCGTGTACTCCCTGGACGATTGCCTGAAAGAGGAGAAAAGGATTCTTGACGAGGAAGGCAAAGAAGTATCGCTCAGTAAACCGGATCCTTATATGCTGGATGCGATTGCAGAGAAATACGAAGATCAGGTCACCGGATTTTACTATGTTGGGGATATGCCGGATGATATGGTGGCTGCCGGTCGCTCTCGTTTTGGATACAAAAGCATCGGTATTTTGATTTCCGCACCGGACAAAATTAGCCTGAAAAACAAGCTTTTTCGAGCCGGAGCGGATTACATTGTGGATGATTTTGAGGCCTTAAAAGAAATTATCCTTTGACAGGAGGTAAAACTGTCTTAAAATTTATTAATGGTACAGATTCAACAACAGAAAAGGTGTTGCATGTCCCCAATTCCCGATCAAAGAAATAGCGAGCGTTTTTCACATGAAGCCTCTGTGATGCTTGAAGATTTCCGTACGGGATTCGTGTACATGGGCACCATGTACAATTTTAGCGCCAACGGAATGTATTTCGAATCAGATTATGCTCCCCGGCCTGATAGAAAAATTCGTATTACTGTCAACGAATTGCCCGGTGTTTCCTCCCCTCAAGTGTATATAGCCGAAGTCCAATGGCGTCGGCCGCTATCTAAAAATCCATCACCGTATTCATTCGGCATCGGCGTCAGATATTGTTGACACCTCATCTCTGTAAATAACTCCGACGCTTCGCGTCGGGGTCCAATGTTGACCGCTCCTAATAGACTTGAGCCTTTGTATAGAGTGAAAACATCTTTAATCACAAAAGCAGGAAAGATGGAAAGCACGAAAACAGACTTTTCGTTTTGTTTTTCTTTCGTGTTTTCACAATTTCGTGACTTCGTGATTCGTATCTATTTTTTAGTCTTTTTTTAAAATGATTCCGGAGTACTACGTTGGAGTCCAGTGGCGACCACTAGCGTCGATAGCTGTCATTCAATCATGGCTTTTCCACCATCAGTGACATGGTTCTAGACCTGCGTTGGTGGTCGTCACCTCTGGAAAGAATCTCTTTTAGCACCTCGTTGTTCTGATCAGCAGTCCCGCCGATTTCCACCCATGTTCCGAAGGGCATCGTTAATTCAGTCTGAGCCCCGAAGAACCTAACAATAGCCTCCTGGTTGTCATCATATGCGATGCGGGGAACGATCCTGAGATGGACGTTGTTACCGATAACGGTCGGGGTAACTTCGAAGCCTGATTCAACTGTCTGAAAAATTACCGTATCCGCGGTTGTTGCGTATCGGCGGTGATAACTCGGCCAATGTTCCGAATAGGGAATTTCTTCACCGGCGATAATATAGGCCGGGCTTCCGGAGGTTGTTACCACAAAATATTCGGAATAATCCGTTTGGTCGCGATGGCGGTCTTCGATCGAAATGTCAACACCATCTTTGTTTCTACCGTCGGTTGCGACTCTAAAATTATCGTCTGAGATCCGACCTCGGGCCTTGACCTTATCCGTATCGTCTGTTTGCTTTTGATGAAACCGCACCCGGATTCTGACCAACTCTTGGGGCCGGTCGAACGCCTCGATATAGTAGCGAATCCTTTGTATGGCATCCTGAGTATCGACAACTACAAGTGAATTGACCCGCTCGGAGACCGTCACTGTTCCCTCGGGCGACAGCATACTTTGAACGATAGGCGCCAAATCACCTGCCCAATGATATTTAATCTCGATCACAGCAACGTCATTTGCCAGGGTTGGGCAGCATGTGATCACAACCATCAGAATCAAGTACAAAAACAAGAGCGGTCTGAATATCAATTGCCTTTTAGTTTTCATTGTCCGCCTCAATTTCACGAGTGATAACGTATGCTACAAAAATTTTATCACGCTGAGCGGGGAATATCAAATTTGCAGACAGTCTTCGTTGAAGATTTTATCCAGTGCGTCAACAACCCCATCCGCATTATCCTCCGTGAACACTATCGGTGGTTTGATTTTCAGTACATTTTCCATGGGTCCGTCGGTGCTGATTAAAATACCGTAATCTCGCATGCGGTTAATGACATAATCTGAATGCTGTGTTGCAGGTTCTTGGGTCTCGCGATCAGTAACCAGCTCAACCCCAGCATACAATCCCAGGCCGCGGACATCACCGATAAGGTCGTATTTAACCATCAAGCCTCTCAGCCCCTCAAGCAGACGATTTCCGGCTTTTTGCGCATTTTCCTGAAGCCCCTCGTCTTCAATGACCTCCATCACCGCTGTTCCGATGGCACAGGACACCGGGTTACCGCCAAAGGTATTGAAATATTCCATACCATTCGCAAACGCATCCGCAATGTCGGCTGTGGTAATCACCGCTGCCAGAGGATGACCGTTACCCATCGGTTTGCCCAATGTCACAATATCCGGCACGACATTTTGCGTTTCAAAGGCCCAATAATGACTACCGACACGACCAAAACCCACTTGGACTTCATCCACAATACAAATCCCACCAACAGACCGAACATGCCTGAAGGCTTCGCGTAAATAATTGTCCGGCAGGACGATCTGCCCGCCGCACCCGAGGAGACTTTCGCAGATAAACGCCGCTGGTGCGTAGCCGTTGGATTGAATCCCATCGATGACTTCACGCACATGCTCTGCATATTGGATCCCGGTGTTAGGATTCGTAGCCTTATAGGGTCCACGGTAAGTATCCGGCATCACCACCTTATGAACCCAGGGTGGTCTCCCGCGCCCTCCGGGACCGTCATGCTTGTAAGGACTTATATCAATCAATACCTGGGTGTTGCCGTGATACGCACCGTCTACGGTGATAATGTCTTGTCGGCCGGTATACGTGCGAGCCATACGCAAGGCTAGTTCATTGGCCTCACTACCGGTGCAGACAAAATAGCAGACACGCAACGGTTCCGGAAATTTGGCCAGCAGTTTCCGGGAATATTCGATGATATTATCGTGGAGATAACGGGTATTTGTATTGAGCACAGGCATTTGACGCTGTCCGGCCGCCACCACATGCGGGTGACAGTGTCCGACATGACACACATTGTTGACACCATCCAAATATTTCTGCCCGTCCTCGGTATAAAGGTACTGCCTCCGACCTCGGACTATCTTAAGCGGATGGGAATAGGATATACTTAGGTTTCGACCCAGATGTTGGCGGCGTGCGTTTAAAATAGATTCGTGGCTTCTCCCTTGAGAGGGAAAGCAGCTCTGAGGAATTCCCAGGATGATATTGGGATCCGGGGAAATCGTCAACCAAATTTGGCGCTGGCTCGGTCGGGCCACTCCAGGGAAATTGCCGTGTTCGTCCAGCAGGTCGGTAATAATCTGGAAGTGCACGTGCGGTGGCCAGCCCCCGTTGGTTCTGGTCTCGCCGACGCGACCGATGCATGCCCCTTTTTCAACCGCCGCTTCGACGCTCAACCCCTGCAGTGATTCCGGGCTCAAATGACCATAGAGCGTGTAGAACGTATCATCGTCTCTGGTTTGGTGTTCAAGAATGATGGCGGGGCCATAGTCGAGATGCGCTGAATTATTTCTAAAACTGTGTACCTTCCCGGCCAAAGGCGCGTATATTGCAGCACCGCTTTGCAAATAGAGATCCATACCTAAATGGATGCTCCTGCGTTCCGGGATTTCATCGGTTGGGACCTCAAACTGACCCGCCGAGTAAAACAGCCGGGCCTCATTGTAGCGACCAATGGCGACTTGAACGCCGGCAGTCTGCATGTGCTGAAATATGTGAGTGGTGAGTGCGGCCGAATTTTCGCCTTCAACGTCTCCGCCCAGTAGTTGACTTCCGACGCCTAAATCAAGCACCAGTTGGTGTTCAGTGTGCAGATCGCTGTCGATAATTTTTCCAATTTTCCCCTGGTTGTCTTGCAACCAATCAACTATCCGGGCAGCATTTGGAACTGCTGGCAGTCCGCACGTCTGCCGGAACGCATACCACGCAAATCGCGGATGCAGGTCCGCCAGCTTCTTCAACAGCGCCCAAGCCGGCTTTTCCGATATGCGCAGATAGTCGTTGTCCGGTTCCATACGGTGCTGGTTGGCTGAATGACAAACGCTCATGCATAGCCGCATGCAAATCAAATCAAACAGAACGACCAATTCTTGCTCGGTTAGAGGATAGGTTTGATGGTATCCCCCTACGACATTCGCAGCGTCTGAAAGGGGATCGGCTTTGTTCAACATTGCATAGGCGCAGGCGATGGCGAGTTCGCTGATTGTATATGTATGGACCATATCACCGAAATCAATCACTCCCGTCACCTGGTTACGCCATTTAGCATCGGGTTCGACCAGGACATTATAATCATTGGCATCATTGTGAATCACACTGGTACGCAGATGAGGTAATTGAGGTTCACTTTCCAATTGAAACCGTTTCAAAAACCGAGTGACAAGGTCTCTTTTTTCCGGAGGATCGATAAAGGCAAGATAGCGTTCGATAACCCGTCGGGCGTTTTTTAGATCCCAGTGAAAGTCGCGATGCGCAGCCGCGTGGTCAAAATCACTCAAAACATGATTTAAATTACCGCAGAATCGTCCCAGGCTGCTTAACAAATCTTTATCGTGAGGTATTACCAGGGCAAACGGTTTACCAGGCAGGTAAGTCAGCAAACGAACAAAATGGGTAGCTCCGTTCATACCTTCCACGGCGCTTATCCACGCACCTTGCACCGAAGTACAAACTTCCGGCGCACCAGTTCTTTCTGGATTCAGTGAACTGAAGTTGGCAATGATGTGCATCATGGCTTGATTCTGAAGGTCCAACACCTCATAGGTTTCGGTAGCATTGGCCAATTTGAGGACAAATGCCTTCCCATCTGAGGTTTCCAGATGAAAATTTTGATCTCTTTCACTATCCAGCGATTTGGCCGAAACTTTGAGACCGAAAAGATCATGCGCAATACCAACGGCATCGGTTTCGCTAAATCGGGGGGCATGTTGAACAATGGATGACATAGAGGCCTATTTCTTCTCTGAGTTGCACGTTTGTATGGAAAACCGTTTTGACGGCGATCTGGTTTTTATACGAATAAGCAACTTATTATGGTGCCGTGTATAATTATACCTGATTCACCATTCTTTTGGACATCTTGCAGCCGTTAACCATCAGCGCTTTAATATCTCAATAGTTTTGGAGACGATGGTGGGCGCTTTAATGCCGTATTTTTTCATCACGGTATCACCGGGTGCCGACGCACCAAAACGGTTTATACCGATCACAGCCCCACGGTCGCCGACATATCGTTCCCATCCCATATTGATACCGGCTTCAATCGCCACTTTGGCCGTCACCTTCGGCAACAGTACCTTATCTTTATACTTCTGAGTCGTTCTCTCAAACAGCTCCCAACTGGGCATACTCACTACCCTCGCGGCCACACCCTTTTTTGCCAGAAGACCCTGAGCTTCCAAGCAGCAATGCACTTCC
>JASFJP010000170.1:0-8643 GCA_050121225.1 Desulfobacterales bacterium | reverse complement strand
AGATTAACTTTTTGGCGGGTTCGGTTCAACCGATCACTAGCTAAAAGAATAGGCCAATAAGTGAATCATGCAAGAAGGGGCATCGCCACCATTCATTTTGGGAGCTGGATAGAAATCCATGCGGGCCCCTCAGTCTGATAAATGAAAAGTCATGGGTTGTTCCCAGCCAAGTGATCCGACCTGATCCAATGCAATGGGGCCCGGGTCGAGAACCAGCACGACGCGCATTCCATCGGTAAAATAAGGATCGCCGGTCAGATTCGTCCTCGGTTTAGAGGGCGTTGTGCGCCCCACCCCTTTCACGAAGCCGACTTTCGCCAGTTTCTGAGAAAACAGCAAATCCTCTATGAGCGCATGGCGCGCCTCGTCGATATCCGGATCAATTTTGTGGGTGACCGGCGGCCAGGTCTTTGCGGTAAAACGCACACCAATGTCGCGGCTGACCTGCCCGACAAAGACCGACTTGCCTTCAAACCGCAGCGGGCTGCACCACAGGCGCAGGTGGTTTCTTTCGTGGACACTCTGGCGTGGTTTCTGGCGCGCCAGATCCTGATGGCGCCCGTAAGCGTACAGTGAACTCACGGGTGAATATCGGTACCGCTTACCAAACAGAAACGACTTGATTGTTTTCCATACGGCGGTCGAGTAAGTCTCTTCAGCCGGAAGCCAGCCCCGGCGGGAGAAGGTGGACGCCACATCAAGAAAATCCCCGATGATCACCAGGTTGAGCGGGTCGCCAAATTCCGTTCCTTCTTCATTCGTCGTGCAACATGGCAAATTCTCGAGAGCCGTTCTTAATTCAGCCTCATCTAATTCTACAATTTCTTCTTCTGGGTAGAGGCTTCCAAAATCCACCATTTGATAGTCGACCCGTATGCCGGGAATCTGAACAAAGAAAGTAAAAAATTTGATCCGCTGACTGGCAATCAGGTCGATTTGTACCACCTTTTCGCCTTCATCTAAATTGGTAAAAATAAAACCAGAAACCGCCGTGTTGGGCAAGATGGGGTTTCTGAAATTCATCCGTCTGAAATACTTTTCCATTTCATTTCGACCTGATTGATCCAGACCGCTGCGGACGGCAAAGGCCGTCTCTAAGGGCGAATAGTAATTTGGATCGGTTGCGGCTGAAATGAGATAGTAGGTTCGATCGCTGTGGTTTTCCACTTTGACCCAGACCGGTTGGATCTCTTTTAGAGCCAAATTTGCACCGAACAGCGCCGTATTTTCCTCCGCGCTCGGCACGGCAACCGTTACGCGGACCTCATCATCATGTTCTGATTGGGAGCGATCTCGGAATCTAACCTCGTTAATCGAAGTGGGATTAAATGATGTTGAGGTCACCGAAGTTGCACAACCGATGAGGGTAGGCACAGTCAGGGAGGTTAAAATTATCCACAAGGCAATTCTGGCAAGAGAGAATCGGCTAGAGAGTATATCTTGGGTTAATTGAAAATGCTGCATTTTTTTGCACTTCTCACTTTTGTATTTGTGCTCTGACATCCGGATGACTGGCTTTGCGCTTGATTCATTTGTTGCTTGCAGTGGAGAATTCAAAATTAATTTTTGATTATCAGAGTATATCATGCGTGCACGAGCAGATTAGATAAACAAATCTACAATATTTTTCAACCTTTCAAATTTCTGAAAAATCTCCATTCCCGCTTTCTTCACCTTCGCAGTACAAACTATCAATTTAATCTGGATATCCAGTTAATCGAATGGATTTAATCACAATTTTCATCCTGTTAGGTAATTCAACACAAATTGACACTATCCCTACCAGGACATATCTTGTCTGTTAAAAAATAATTTATCAATTCCAATGTATTAAAATTTGCGCTGATGGGTTGAACCTTGAAACGTCCGGCAAGAGTTCCCCGCAGCAATTCCGGAACGTTTGGTGACCTTGATTTTTAACGCGGTTGACTTCGGAGGGGCAAAACCTTGCAACCCATAGATTTGGTTGACATCAACCTGGATTATCAGACGCGCCGACAGCGATTGAAACGTCGTCTCGTGCGAGTAATTATTCCGATAGGAGGCGTTTTTCTCATCGTGGCAGCGATCATGATAATTTCGACCCGCGCGAACGATCCTGGTATAAGGGAGCAATAAAAACCCTTAACTTATAATGGTCTGATGTTTACATCTTCTTCTCTGATAAAAAACCTGGAATCACCGTATCATACCCCATGTTCTCGCAAAATGATCAACTGCTTGCCGTGGTAGGGATCGACATCAAACTGGAGCAGATCAGTGAATTTCTGGCCAGTTTAGAGATTGGCACAAACGGCCGGGCAATGATTGTTGAAGACCACGGCACGCTTGTCGCTTACCCGCAGATGGCGCGCACGTATAAACGCTCCGGCGATACTCTGGAGACAGTGATGCTGGATGAACTCGACGATCCGGTTCTCACCCGTGCTTTTAATCGCTTTAAAATCGACGGGCACGGCATGCGTGCATTGGTTGTTGACGACCGAAGATATCTCAATACTGTCACCTCTTTAAAATCGACCGTCGGTCGGGACTGGTCGGTGATGATCATCGTTCCCGAAAAGGATTTCGTCGGCTTTCTCAGAGAGGATCTGAAGAAGTTTTTGTTGATGACCGTTTTCATTGTCATTATCGCCGGGATTCTCGCTTTTTTGCTGGTCTACCAGGGCCTTAGGGCCGACCGTAACGCGATGCTGTTACTTGAGCGCAAGCAAGAAATCGAAGCGCAAAGTAGTGCATTTTCAGAACTGGCATCCAAAGCGGCGTTGTTTGATCCCGATGACGTTGAATCTCTCAGGGAGCTTACCGAAATCGTTTCAGCAACACTATCGTTGCGAAGGGCCAGCGCCTGGGGCTTATATGATGACGGCACATTATTAAAGTGTGAGGATAGCTATGATCGTGAAACAAATGGGCACACCCAGGGTACCGTGCTGAAATTTGACGATTTCCCCGAACTGCAAATGATTTGAAAGATGGAGTCGATGTCTTTTCTATATGCCTGCAGGGCGACGGAGCCGGGGATGGTTGCCTGGATTGGCGCCTTGGTCATCGATTGGACGTAAGTGGGGTATTCCCACGCCGAACATATATGCCGTTATCCGGATTGCTTCAACCATGGTCGGTGTGGATTACTTCACCAAGGGGCTGACGGTTGAAGATTTGGGGATTAAGGATATGAACCCGAAAGACGTTAAAGTGATGTTAGAGTGATTAAGTTTCGAAGCCCGTTGATTATTTATTAGAACGGCTCTGCGAAGCCGCTTTTGACTCTTGAAGCTCCCGCAAATAAATCCGGGCTTCCTGCACAATTTGCTCTTCACCGGCGCTTTCGGCAATTTGCTCAGCCCGGCCCAGCCAGTTCAAGGCCTGATCAAACTGGCCCTGCAGTGCGGCGCTGCGCCCGGCCCTTAGATAGCGTACCGATGCCTCATTGGCATGTCCTGCCTTTTCACTGGCTTTGCCTGCCAACGCGAGGGTTTTTACCATCGCGCGATAGTCACGGACTTCACGGCGCAAACCAGTTGCCTCTTCGAATGCGTCAATGGCTTCATCCCAATGTTGTTCCGCCATCGCCAAATGCCCCAACAACTCATAACGATCCGCGCGGAGCTGCGGCAGGTTCGATTGTCCAAGGGAGGCGATCGCCTCGCGCAGCTTGTCGGTATTGCCCTGTTTGCTTGCGATCAAGCCGCGCAAGAAATGTGTTTTGCTCTGTATAATCGAAGATGCCCGAGGCGTGGCGCTCAGGATCTGATCGGTAATTTTCCAGGCCTCAGCCGGATTCTCTTTAAGGTAAAGAATGGTGGCCTCCAGGAGAAGAAAATCCACCGCGCGGCTTTGACCCGCCATGGCCATTTCCGTTTTGGCCTGCTGGATCACCTCGAACGCCGCTGCATAAGATTGCAAATTAATGAGGCAAATTGCCATATTGTATTGCGCATCAGCAACAGATCTATGATCGTCCCCAATGTAGGCCCGATCCAGCGCCTTGCGGTAAAGGTTAACGGCTTGCTGCAGCCTGCCTTTGTCAAACGCCTGTTGCGCCGCCCGGTTAAAACGCTCAAGATCTTCATCGATCGCAGGGCTTTTTTGCACCGGTACTGAAGACCCACAACCGCCAAAAATCAAAATGACAATTGATAACAACACCCCGATGTGCCAAACGGAAAAAGCCGGGTGAAGACAACTGATCATGGTCTCACCTCCAGCGGCGATAGACGCCCAGCGGTCTGAGAGTCTTTGCGGGATGTGCCTCCCAGTAACCAGCTGGTTTGAAGTTGTTTGATCAAACGCTCGAGTTCGACCAAAACCTGTTGAACCTGCAGAACGAGTACCGGTAACGTATCTGCGGTGTCCCCGACATTTTTGACAATCCTTGGCAGTTGCGGTGCGGTTTGACTGAGATCGTTCATCACCATTTTTACGGAAGCCAGTGCTTCTTTGAGGCTTCGAGTAATTTCCGGAATATCTCCGGATTGAGCATTGACCTGAGTCGAGAACTCAGCGACATTCTGCATCGTTGCTTTAAAATCATCAAGAATCGGGCCCATCCGCCGTGTTTCCGTATCGAGCTGGGCGATCAGGCTTTCCATATCCCTGACGAGCTTATCTTCTGTGAGCAGACGACCGATCGTTCCCTCGCCCCGTTCAATTCGATCCGCGATGGAATTCATATTTGCCAGAAGCTGTTGCATCCCCTTATCCGGATCCTGTAACTCTTCTGCGACGTTCGCAAATGCTTGGATGGCTTTTTGGGCAACATCGATCACCGGGAAAACTTTTGCTCGGATTTCATCGATTAATTCGCCAACTGTTTCGGTAGGTTTGCGATCGGACACGGCGTTGATCACAGCAAATTTCCAATCTAAAGGTTTTCCGAAACCCCGCGTAATTTCAAGATAGGCGTCACCGGCAATACCGAAGGTCCTGCGTATGGTTGCCTTTGAATCGCTGCGAACGAAGACCGCCATTTGACGGTCAATTCGGACATCGGCGTATATCTTCTCGTTGGGATTGATAACAATTTCCCGGACCTCCCCGGCTTTAGTTCCGAGAATTTCCACGGTTGATCCTATCGTAAGACCGGAAAGACCATCGTCCGGCAGAAGAACCCTGAGCGTTTCTCCGGGATTAAACCACTCCCTGACCCGACCGGAGTAAATCAGCCCGGCGACAAAAAGCAGCAAGGCCATCAATACCAACAGCCCGACCGCTTCATTCGTATATCGGAATTTTGATTGTTGGAACTTATCTCTCACATTGTCACCTCCATCAGCTTTCTAGCGACCAGGCGATATCGATGCGTCGCGGGAATCGATGCATCATCCCAAATTGCACTTTCTCTTGTCAGCCAGATGACGGCAGCCCCCCGGTCACGTGCATCCCTAATGGCTTGAATCAATGCAGGTAAGATTTCAGAAGCCATTCCGGTTGTGGGTTCCTGCAGCAAAAGAAGTGAAGGTCGGCCCAGAAATGCCCGCACACAGGCGGCTCGCTGCAAATCGTCCGGCGTGAAATCGCCGGGCTGCCCCAGAGGTACCCCGGGAAGACCAAAACGCTCTGCCAGTTGTCCGGCTTCATCGCGAATGCGACCGGCGGATCTGTGAGTATGATAGAGCTGCGGCAGCAAAATGTTTTCCATCAACGATAAATGGTTGATCCAATTTGCGCTAGTGAACACACTGCCGATTCGCCCGCGCAGCGCATTGGCCAGATCAGGTCGCAACTTGTGCCAGTTTCTTCCAAGAAAGTATACGGCCCCCCGCAAGGGCCGGATGATGCCCGCGCAGGCATCTGCAAATGTGGATGCCTGCTCCGATCGTGCGAGACGGATCAAAAAGAAATCCCCACCGAACACCTCAAGGTTCAGTTCGTCCGACACACTCCTTGCATAAGGATCCGTCGTCAGAACCGTGTCCTCGAAGCGAAGCACGACTCGCTGCTTTTCGAGTATCACCGCCATAAGCAGATTATTCTCCTACAACAAAATTGTCAGCACGATGGATATCACCAATGTGGCTAGAACGGATTTGGCAAAGCTGCGCGGCAAAATGTCCAAAACATCCGCCGCGGAACCGTTGAGGGCCACCGCCGCTTTGCAGGATATCAGCCCAACCACAAAACCAATGGTCAATGTCTTTGCCGCTATCGACACATATTCTTGCCGGCCCATTGATCCCAGCGACCTATGGATGAAATCTAAAAACGTGAATTTGGTTGGGCCGAGCAGCGTACCCGAAACAAATCCGGCCATCAAAGCCACCGCCACAAAGGCAATCGTCAGGCAGAACATACAAATGCTCAGCGCCAAAACTCGCGGCAACACGAGATAAAGAAACGGATCGATACCCTGGGCATCGAGCATGTGAACCTGGCCTTCGGCTTTCATGGTGCCCAATTCGACCACAATTATCGATCCGCTGCGTCCGATCACGATCAAACCAACCAGTACCGGCGCAATTTCACGCACCAGAACCACAGATAGAAAGCCACCGAATAATGCCGTACCTCCAAAAACCTCCAGCCACAGCAGCGCCTGGGCAACAATCCCAAAGCCGATAAAAATTCCGCTTACGGTAATAAACGGCAAGGCGCGGGTACCCACATGATAACACTGGCGCATAAATTCGGCGCGGACCGGACGGCGCCAAGTGAACCGGCGGCGGCTTTGCCAAAGCACGGCAACGGCATCGCTGAGGAAATGAACCTGCTGCTGCCATAAATCGATCGCCCACAGACCGATGGTTGCAAGCAAACGCCTCAGCTTGCGTGCCGCCTTTGATGTGTTATTCACCTTTGATTGAATGAACCCTGCGTTACTCATATTCGTCCCGTCATGATATAGGTCGAGGTCTCGCCAATGTTGGGCAGATAAAATCGGCCGCGTGCCTGAAACAGGTAGCTGGAGCGGAGGCGTCGATAGGTCGTTTCCGAAACCTGAATTGAACCCGAAATTCCGGTTTTGGCCATCATTGACGCAAAGCGAACAGCTTCTCCCCAGATGTTGTAGGCTTTATGCGTTCTGCCCACCGGACTGCCCATGACACCCCCCGTGTCGAGGCCGATCCGAAATTCCATGGGTGTATTCAATTCTGCAAATACGTCGCTGCAGCGATCCTGAATGCCGAGTGCCAGCTCAGCCATCAGACGGGGATGATCTTTCGCTTTTTGGTGCATTCCAGCCGCACAAACAATTTCATCTCCCATGACTTTCATATAGTCGATGCCGAGCGAAGCAGCCAGATCTTCTAAATGACTGAGCAGGTGATCAACAGCTGTAATTGGATCGCCATTGGCCATTCGCTCGGCCAAAGGTGCCGGGTCGGTAAATCGCAGCAAAAAAACCGTGGTATCGTTAAAAAGATCGGCACCGATACCGTTTAGATCAAGGCCGCGCGACATAACCCGCTCCGCAAAAGACACGAGTCGGCCCGTTTCGGTCGTAGATTTTTGCGCTCTATCCGGTCGCGTCATATCCGGTTTGGAAAGGTGTGATTCCGATCGGGTTTCGCGTGCAGCCGCGGTGTTTTCTTTTGCGGGAGCAGTAGTGAAGCCTGAAATGGCTGTATCTTCTATTGGCGCTGCAGATGTGGATATTGACTTTTGGTCCGCTGAAAACCGCAGTGCCAGCATGTTGGCAATGGCGCGGGCAAAAGAGATTTCTTCGCTCGACCAGTTTCGGGAAAGCTGATCGTGTTCGAACCACAGCCACCCGGCGGTTTCTTTAAGTTGACGAATCGGCACAGCCAAAAAAGACTCGCAACCCAGGGGCTGCAAATAAACCCGATACAGTTCGGCGATTCGGTCATCGCCGCCGGCATCCGGTGCAAGGATATCTTCAGCCACCTGCAAAACGTCGAATAAATGTCGAAATTCGGTCTTGGTGAGCCTGGTATCCTGTGTATGGCCGTCGCTTTCGCGATCATAACAGTCGATACACCTCAGCATTCCGCCGTCTTGATTAAACTGCCACACACTCGTTCGTCTGACACCGATTGATTTCGAAACGATTTCGGTTAACCGGCTGAGAGACTCCGGATCCGCGGCATCAAACAACGCCGCTTGAGATGACAGCTCGGCAAAGGCACGGCTCTGGGCCTCGAGTTCATTCTGGCGGTCGAGCACGAATTGGGCGTTGCGATCCGCTCGCAGGCCCTGAAAAACCATCAGGCCGGCCATAACTGCTGTCAGCACAAAAATGCTGAGGGACATCAGCAAAACGGTGCGGTTGTTTCGGTTGACAAAACCGACAAAATCGTCCTCCGGCACAATAATAAACACCGTCAACTCATGTCCGATTTTGGTCGGAAAGAAAAAGGCGGAGGTGAGATAACGCCGATCATCAATTATCAAATTACGGTAACCGTGCCCTTCGACCTGGAAGCGACTATAGGCGCGCGTCAATACCGGATCTTTCAATTCATCGATCCGGACTGCCTTGTACATATCGCCCTCCTTTCTAACCATTTTTTCAATTTCCGGATGGGCCACAAGCTCGCCATCTTCGTCGACAACAACTGCCCGTCCGCTCCGGCCGATTTTAAGCGTCTCAAGAAATTTGCTTATTCTTTGCAGTTCAATATCCAACCCGAGCACACCGAGAAGCTGATCCTCGGGGTCGGTAATCTGTAACGAGACTGT